>JBDHMQ010000241.1:0-3012 GCA_039656095.1 Gemmatimonadota bacterium
GGTGTCAGCATCAAGTAGCGCCACACCCAGTAAGCCTTTCCCTCCAGCCACCAGGGGGCATCATCTCGCCGTGCATACGGACTTCCCGCCCCATCGCGCGTATACAGGAAGAGGGCGGGAGGGACTGGCCTCGGGAAAAAGAACAGATCAATCGCCAGGTAGAGCCCGAAGAGGACCGCGAGCCACATTCCGAAGGCGCTCCAATCCCGTGTAGTCCCAAGCTGAAGCGACCAGTACAGCAGTGCTCCGATAAGAACAGGAACCGCCCCGAGTACGGCGGTGATGATCTCCCGAAACACCAGAAACACCAGCGCTACAACAAGCAGAAAGCCGAGTCCAATAAGGGCTCCTGGTCCAAGCGTTTCCAGGATTCCGGAACCGTTCAACGCGGGTGTGGCGAGACCGACGGCGACAATCGCCGTGAACGCTGCCAACGGAATCTTGTATGCTGCCAGGAACAGGCTCGTGAATCCGCTTATTGCCAGTGGCTCAATCAGATCGTGCGCGATGACCTCGTCGCCGGACGCCGTCGGACCACGGACATTCACCCGACCGGAAGACGTAGACTCCAGTCGGATCTCGTAATCCCGCAGCGAATCAAGAACCCGTTGTCCGACCCCGGCACGTACACGAATTCGATAACGACCCAGGCGCCGGAAGAATCGGAACGGCACCAGGAAGGGGCCGGCAAAAAACAGGATCAGGTAATAGCGGAGACTCGGAAGGTCCAGGTCCGGCCGGTCGATCCCAAGGCGAAACAACGCTCGATCGACGAGTCCTGCGCTCTCGCGAGCCACGTCGTTCTCGGCCTCGAAACGCAGAACGCTGGCCCAATAATCAGTGAACAGAAAAGGTCCTCGAAGGAGCTTCTGCTCAACGAGCCACGCGGCAAGGGAGCCGCGTGACCCGGACCTGGTTTCCCTGTCACGCATTCGCATGACAGGGAATGTACTCTACCGCGACCGGAGGGTCAGCGTAGCAGCACTTCTTCGAATAGCCGTACTGCCCTCGGATCGTCCGTCTGCCCGAGCCAGAAGTAAACCGTCTGGATGATGTCCGGATTCTTGTTTTCGCGAGCGATGTCAAGCAGCAAGTCCGTTCCTCGATCGTTCGGCAACTGCGTGATCGCGAATACGGCCGCTTCCTGAACGTCGATATCCTCGGCTGGTGCGACGGCGATTTCTTCCAGTTGATCTGCCGCTGCAGAGCCGGCCTCGTGTGCTACCCAGAACAATGCGGTCGATCGAATATCGGATGGCCTCGACTGATTGCGCGCGATGTCCAACAACGTGGGCCAGGTTTCAGCGTCCTTTGCCGCCACGGCAGCTTGCATCGCTTCCTCAGCGGACTCTTCTGGCAAGCGCGCGGCCAGGCCGAGCAGGTATTCGGCCGCAGCCGTTGACGAGGCAATGCCGATGTAGTCACCAGACCCGCTCTCCCCGCCAACCTGGCTACGAACCTGCGACACCTGACCGTCTGCCACGACCACCTGGACGATTACTGGCCCGTTCGTGCACTCGCAGTCTCGATCTCGATCAGAGCTCATGATGGATCCCATGTACCAGCCTTCGCCGTCTCCCCAGACATCGGAGCGAGCCGGGAACTCGAACCACACCGATCCTTCCCCCGCCGACCTGGCGGCGGACTCGATCGCATCGGCCGTCGTCAGGTCGGTTGTCTGCTGAACCGCAGCCTGTGCCTTTGCGGCATAGAACAGGCCGGTCGCCAAGATGAGAGCCGTCAGCAGGAAACGGCGCGCAGATCTCGACATGTCGCCCTCTACTCGTCGAGGATGTCGAGCAGAATCTGCTCGGCACGCGGGTCGCCCGACTGCCCGATCCAGAAAACTGCGTTTTGCCGCAGCTCCGGGTCTGACTCGTTCCTGGCGACATCGAGCAGCTTGTCAAACGCCGCCGAGTCCTCGTGCTGGCCCAGGATGAACAACGTCTGTTCCTTGAGTTCACCGTCCTGCGCGTTGTCATACACGCTGATCAGGTCTGCCGCGCTCACGCTGCCAGACTGGCTTGCCATGAACAACGCCTGGGTACGCATGTCCGTATTTTCGGAGGCGTCCAGAGCGATTTCCATCAGCCATTGAGCGCTGCTGCCCTCATCGGACACCTGCGACAAGGCGAACAGGATCGCCTCGCGCGTCTCTTCATCCTGAGTGCGCGAGAACAGAGATCGCAGGAAGTCGGCATCCATCCCCGTCGCATGCTGAGACATGCTGAAGATGGCCTGCGCCCGGAGATCGGGATCGGCAGACTCCGACTCCGCAAATTCGCGAAGGATTGAGCTGGCAGCAGGATCTGACATCATTCCCAGCGCATGCAGGGCATGCTCGTGAAGCTCGGAATCTGCTGGATTCGACAGGATCGCTCCCAGAACCGAAACAGTCTCCGGACTGTCATTCTGCGTCAGCCAGTAGACGGCCTGCTCCCTGACCTCGGGATCCGGATCGTTTCGGGCCACGTCCAACATGAAGTCAGTGACACCGTCACCTTCTTGCTGCATCAATACGAATAGAGCGTGGGCGCGCAATTCAGAACCGTTATCCTTATTCTCGATCAGCCTGCGGAGGATCGGGATCGCCTTTTCAGAGTCCATCTGCATCAACGCATTCAGCGCCATGAGTTTGGTCTCGTCCGGACCTTCGTCCTGCTCCATCTCTTCCTGGGCGGCCCACTCCGTCTCTCTGTAGACCCATTCGGCCGACTCCGAATCCCCTCTATTCGCCAACTCGCCATGTACTTTGGCCAGTAGCGCCTTCGTGTCATCTGCGGTTGATGCACCCGGATATTGATTGAGTTGCATCTCTAACGCCGTCACCGCCTGTCTCCAGTAACGCGTGCTTTCCAAACGACTGAGAGCGTACGCCTCCCAATACAGAGATTCCGCGGCGTATCTGGCGTCGATTTCTTGTGCCCGATACGAGCGGAAGTTCTCCACCGCTTGCATCCATTGGGCAGAATTCAGCAGCCGTCGAGCAACCTCGTACTGGGTCGCCGCTTC
>JBDHMQ010000242.1:0-3004 GCA_039656095.1 Gemmatimonadota bacterium
TCTGCACGAACGGGCGCGACGACTCGACTTGTTGCAGACGTGCCTGGAAGGGGACGTGGACCCGGATCGAAGTGTCTGTGATTCTGGCTTGATGGCGATTCTGTTTACATCCGGTTCTTCCGGGTTGCCGAGAGCCGTTGAGCTGTCACGTGGCTCCTTCCTGGCGGCCGCGACCGCAAGCGCTGCCCGACTGGGCTGGCACGACGAGGATCGGTGGTTGTGTTGCCTGCCGATCGCACACGTGGGCGGCCTGTCGATTCTCACGCGGTGCCTGATCGCCCGAAGCACGATCGTTCTGATTCCGCGCTTCGATCCGGAGGCCGTAGTCAATGCGATCGATCAGTCCGCCGTGACACTGACTTCGCTCGTACCTGCCATGCTCGCCCGCTTGCTGCGTCTCATGCCCGACTGGACACCGCCCTCGTCATTGCGAGCAGTACTGCTTGGCGGTTCGGCAGCTTCGGAGGCCATCTGGGATGAGGCTGAGCAGCGCGGAATTCCGCTTCGGGCGACGTATGGGCTTACGGAAGCGTGTTCCCAGGTGGCCACGGCAAAGGCATCGGCGCCGCGGGACCTCGTGCCGCTGGACGGGGTCGATATTCGCATCAGAGACGGATGCATTGAAGTTGCTGGCTTCAATGTGTACAGCTGTACACTTACAAGCGACGGATACCTGCGTACCGGAGATCTCGGGCGTCTGCATTCTGACGGTGTGCTCGAAGTGCTGGGCCGAGCGGACGATCTGATTATCACCGGAGGCGAGAATGTCATGCCGGCCGAGGTGGAAGCCGAGCTCGAAGCTCACCCCCAGATTTCACGGGCCGTCGTGTTTGGTCAGCCGAACCCCGAATGGGGCGAAATTGTCGCAGCCGTACTTGTGCCAGACGGTTCGCCCATTGATTCAGCGGTGCTCCGTAAATGGTGCGAAAATCGCCTGGCCCCATTTCGGCGCCCGCGGTTGATCGCCTGGCTCGAAAAATTGCCCGAGACAGCTAACGGAAAAATCGACCGGAATGCAGTCATCGCCTCCGCGGCTGGAAGGCTCAGAGATCTCTAGGGAGCCTACAGATCACTGCTCCGGAAAACCCGGCGGGCCAGCAGCAGCGGAAACAGGGTCCACGCGCCAAGCGTTAGAAACGCCACGACCACACCGGTTCCGCCTCCGAAGAAGTTCTGGAATACGGCCCCTGTGTAGCCCATCAGAGCTGCACCGTCGAACTGCATGAGGAGCAGGACTCGCGCTGTATCGATCGGGTTCAGCAATGTGAAAATCAAGGCGGGTCGCTCAAGGGCTGCACTCGGCAATGTCGAAGCCACTGCGACCAGGATTCCATCGTACAGAACCGACATGGACAACCAGATCAGTACGGCGACCCCCATGCCGGCCGCGCGATCTCTAATCACGACGGACGTGAGAAACGCCAGAGACACGCTCGTAAGCGTCAGCACCACGGTCACGGCCAGGAAGCGAACGACACCTGCCAGCGCGGCCGGGTCACCCAGGGCGGCCACGATGAGTGGAATCCCAAGCCCCAGTGTGGTGGCGCCTGCCAACGGAAGGGCTACGCCCGCATACAATCCGTTGAACAGTTCCCGGCGGCCCACCGGCTGGGCCAACAGCATCCGATTGAAGTCGCGAGCTCCGTAAAGATACAATGTGCCGAAGAGCAGCCCGACCAGCGGTACGACGATGAGCACGACATTGATCAGTCCGGCGAGGGAACGTATGACATCTGCCTCCAACGCGAGGAGTGTCTGGGCCAGGCCGAACAGCAGCGCTACGTACACGATGAGCCAGCGGCCGCGTGATACATCACGCAGTTCATAGCGAGCGATTCGTGCGGCAGTATTCACCGGACCTCCACGGCGTCGTCTTGATCCGGCGATTCCGCCATCATTCGGGCTACGGCATGCTCCAGATCAGCGGCTCCCGTGCGGCGCAGCAGGTCGCGGACAGACGAACTCACACGCAGGTGACCGTCTACGAGGTATACGATGTGCTCTGCCAGGTCACGAAGTTCGCTTAGCACATGTGAAGTAATGAGAACCGTGGTGCCACGTTCCCTTTCGTGCTGGATCACGTCCTTCAGGCGCGCGCGTGCGAGCGGATCGAGACCGGCGGTCGGTTCATCGAGAATCAGCAGGTCCGGACCGTAACGAAAAGCGATGGCGGCATTGACCTTCTGTCTCGTGCCTCCCGAAAGCGTTCCAAGCTTCTTGTCCATCGAAGAGGCCAGCTCGAATGTGTCGATGAGATCGCGGCCCGGCGCCCGGTCGAACGGGCCATCATCGTCGCTCCGTGACACCCCACGGATGTCGTCCATGAACGCCAGCAGTTCCCGAACCAGCAGATTGTCCGGGAACGCCGGATGCTGCGGCATGTACCCGATACGTTCCCGATATACAGGGTCGCGCCCGATTGTGTGGCCATCGATCGATATGCTACCGCCCGCCGGGCGTACCAGGCCGAGAATTGCCTTGATCAGCGTCGTCTTTCCGGCAGCGTTCGGGCCCACAAGCGCGGTTACCTGGCCGCGCGGAATGGTCAGTGTCAGATCCCGGAGCACAGTCAGGCGACCGTAAGACTTGTCCAGATTTTCGATCCTGATCATGCCACGTCCCTCTCCAGCCGGCGCATCGCCGGACGCTCGTCAATCAGGTTATCCGGTGTAAGAGATGGGACCACGCGTTCCGTCCAGTCGAGCAAGGTGACGAAGAAACTCCGCAGCAGGACGATAGTCACCGGTGTACGCTCCGCGATCAACGCGAACAGACGAACAGGGTGGTGGGGCAGGTCTCCGACTCCGTCGCCATCAAGGTCGTAGCCCCTGTATCCGTCCCAGTGATTGCCCTCAAAGGAGCTACGCACACGTCGGCTGTTCGTGGTCACGTCAAACGTATTCCCGAGGAAGTTGTTATCCACAAACTTCGTATCCACAGAATTCGACAGTAGACGGACGGCCCTGCCGTTACGGACGAAATCGTTGCCACTCACTTCGGTACG
>JBDHMQ010000243.1:0-4966 GCA_039656095.1 Gemmatimonadota bacterium
GTAATCTGCTCGAACAAATCTGATCCAAGAGAATCATACAGGTACTTAGGCTGCATTGTCTTCGGGCTACTCGTCAGGCCCTTCCTGGCGTCTTCCGCAAGCTCGAACGGGCTCCCTTCTCCATGCAGCAGATTGCGGAACGTAATCCGCGAATCACCGACTGTCTCAGCTATCTCATCAGGCATTACGTACCAATCTGACACCGGAAAAAATCTGCCGGCGAATCGGATAATCCCAGTTTCTGAATGAATTGCGGCTCACACGGGGCCGGGTAGCCCACGAGCTTCCGCGCAGGACGCGATACTCCGGCCCAAAGAACACCTCGGAATACTCGCGATATGGAAACGGGCGAAAACCGGGATATCCGATCAGAGTCGAGGCCGTCCATTCCCAAACATCGCCAAGCATTTGTTCGCACCCGACCGCAGACCTTCCGGCCGGATATGCACCGATCGGGACGGGCCCGAAGTTGAGCTGGTCCAGATTCGCTCGGCCATCAGGCTGCGGGTCTTCACCCCAGGGGTAGGTTCGCGGCGACTCCGAATCAGGATCCCACGAGGCGGCCTTTTCCCACTCCGCTTCGGTAGGCAGGCGACCGGAAGCAAATCGAGCATATGCCTCGGCTTCGTGACAGCAGACATGGACAACCGGGACGGACGCGTTCAATTGTTCAACACCCAATGAGGTCCGCCTCTGCCAACCCTCCAGGCCCAGTTCTCGCGCCACACGCGTAGCCTCTTCTACTGATGTCGTCACCTCGACCCCATCCTTCGGCTCCCAGTACATCGGTGCTGAAAGCGACGCCTGCTCCTTCCATTTCCATCCGTCATCAGTCCAGAGTTGACGATCCTCGTATCCACCAGCGGCCATGAATTCCAGGTACTCCCCGTTGGTGACTGGAAAGCGTCCGATCTCGAATGAATCTACATCCGCCGTATGGAGCGGACGTTCGTTGTCATACGCGAATCCAGCTGGGGCAGCGCCTATGTGACAACTTCCGGCCGGGACAAGGACCATCTCGCCGGCCCTGACGCCATTCGCTCGAGGCCGCTCCCACCTCGTCACTGGCTCATACGGTTCTGAGGTCATCAGGCTGATCGTCTGCAGTATGGTCTCCTGATGTTGAGCTTCATGCAGGACCACCATCTCATAGGCAAAGCCATCTCGCAGTAACTGATTTTCAGGATCGAATTCAACAGTTTCGAGCAGACTGAGAGCTTGCTTACGCACGTCCTCAAGTCGGCTGAGCAGGAATGGGCCATCGAGCAGGTCGAGTTCGCTCCGCTCTGATCTTGGAGTCTTGAACGCATCGTACGCATCGTCGAGTTCGGCTTCACTGGACGCAGTCCCGAGACTGCGCACCAGCCACAGGTCTTCAAACGCACCAATATGGCCGATGTCCCAATTGATAGGGCTCATCAGTGAATCGTGCTGACGTGAGAGCGCGTCCTCAGAAAGCCCGGCGATAAGCTCGAGCGTCCGCTCACGCACCGCAGTCAGTGCGGCCGCGACCGAATTTCGGTCGGGTTGGATCATGTGTCGCTCAACTATTGCCTGTTTCGAGTCGTATCGTTCGTCGCACAGAAGCTAGCTACGGCAAGGCAAGGGAAACAGGCGCGACGAGTGCTTGGTTTCCCTTCTGAGGCTGGGAGTATGGTCAACAAGCGAAACTGCGTTGGATCTTTGGGCTTTGATCGGTAGATTCAGAGAACGATGCAAAATAAATCCTGGATACTTGGATGATATAGCCATGGCTGCGAATACTTCACCAAATGGCGGCAAGGTCAACATCAGCGAAGACGATGCTCGCCGTGTCGCCGAAGATGCTCGACAGCGTAAGTGGGACAAAGCCACATTTGTCCGTGATATGTTCCTCGGAAACCTGCAACTTGACCTCATTCATCCGTATCCGGACCCCGACGAATTCATAAGTGATGAATGTCGGACTTTCCTGGCCGAGTTGAAGCAGTTTCTCGAGACCGAAGTGGATTCGGAAAAAATCGACCGGGATTGGAAGATCCCTGACAGTGTGATTGCCCGATTGCGCGAGATGCGGGCGTTCGGCTTGAAGATTCCTACGGAGTACGGCGGCCACGGATTCGGGCAGGTCGAATACAACATGGTAATGGCTCTGCTTGGAAGCGTGGACGGTAGTCTGGTGGCGCTCCTGTCTGCTCACCAGTCGATCGGTGTACCCCAGCCCCTGAAGCTGTTCGGTACCGACGAGCAAAAGAAGAAATATCTTCCCCGGTTGGCGGCAGGTGCCATTTCTGCGTTTGCGCTTACTGAAGACGATGTCGGATCAGATCCGGCACGTCTGGGCACGACCTGCGTGCTGGATGACTCCGGGGACAACTACATCCTCAACGGCACAAAGCTCTGGACGACCAACGGCTCGATTGCGGAGATGCTCGTCGTAATGGCCCTCCATCCGGATACAAAGCGCATCTCGGCGTTCATCGTGGAGACGGATTGGCCGGGCGTCGAGATCGTGGAGCGCAACCACTTCATGGGCATCCACGGAATTGAGAACGCGAACTTCCGATTCACAGATGTCCGGGTACCCAAGGACAACCTCCTGTGGGGCGAAGGTAAGGGGCTGAAGCTGGCGCTGATCACGCTCAACACAGGACGCCTGGCCATCCCCGCCGTTGCTGTGGGAACCGGTAAGGTCGCGCTACGAATCGTTCGAGAGTGGGCCTCGCAGCGCGTCCAATGGGGACAGCCTGTGGGTCGGCACGAAGCCGTTGCCCAGAAAATCGGCTACATCGCAGCGCAGACTTTTGCGCTCGAAGCCGTTGCCGAAGCGACCGCTATCATGGTGGATCGCGGAGGGTTCGACATCAGACTCGAAGCCGCGTTGGCCAAGCTCTACAATACTGAGCACGGATGGCTGATTTGCGACGAAATGGTGCAGGTAAGAGGTGGGAGAGGCTACGAGCGTGCCGATTCGTTGAAGGCTCGCGGCGAGGAGCCGTTCCGGATCAACCGGATTTTCGAGGGGTCTAGTGAAATCATGCGGCTGTTCATTGCTCGCGAAGCCGTCGACAAGCATCTGCAGATAGCAGGACCCCTGGTTGAGGGCGACCTGAGCCTGGGTGGCAAACTGGCAATATTTCCGAAGGTGGCGCTGTTTTACGGCCTGTGGTATCCAAAGCTGCTGATTCCACGACTTGGCGTGGGCAGTGGCTTCGGAGAATTGTCCGGACACGTTCGGTATATTGAGCGGAACTGCCGCAAGCTGGCCCGGACGCTGTTCCACAAGATGATGCGACATGGGGCGGGCCTTCAACGAAGGCAGATGCTCCTGTTCCGCGGTGTGGACATCGGTGCCGAGTTGTTTGCAATGGCCGTTTCCTGCGCGCGCGCACAAATGATGGTCAGGACGGGCCAGCCGCATGCAGCCGAAGCCGTAGAGCTCGCAGACTTGTTCTGCCGGATGGCAAGGCGGCGCATCATACAGTCCTTCCAGATGATGAGCAGGAACGAAGACATCGAGATATACGCGACTGCTCGAAACATTCTGGACGGAAAGCACACATGGCTGGAAGAGGGTATGGCAACGAACCAACCGGTAGAGCTACCCGGAGATGACTGGGCCGGAGGCGCAATTCACCAGCAGGAGGAGAGCACCGCCCCCGCTTTCAACTGACGCGGAGGACGATTTTTCCGGTGTTGCGGTTTTCTTCCATGTATTGATGCGCTTCCGCAACTTCTTCGAGCGCAAATACACGATCGACGACTGGCTGTAGCCGACCGGAGGCGAACAGAGGTAGCAGGTCTGTCCGCACCTGGTCGGCGATCGTGCGCTTCTCATCATCGGAGCGCGAACGCATGACAGTGCCAATCACACGCAGACGCCTCCGGAGGAGAACGCCGAGATTCGTCTGGGCCGTAATTCCGCCCATCAGTCCGATCAGCACGATCCGACCGCCGACGGCCAGGCTCGCGAGGTTATCCGTCCAGTAGGAGGCACCCACCAGGTCGAGAATGATGTCCACTCCTTTGCCGCCCGTCTCACGGCGAATCACATCGCGAAAGGCCTGCTTTCGATAATCGATGGGAACATCCAGTGGAAGCTCGCGAGAGGCCAATGCGTCAAGTTTTGCTTTAGAAGCCGTCGCGTACACGCGCGACGCACCGAACGCACGGGTCAGTTGCAGGGCCGCTGTGCCCACACCGCTACCGGCCGCATGTATGAGCACGCTCATTCCAGATAAAAACCCGGCCTGTTGCAGTGCATCCCATGCCGTGGAGAAAGCTTCTGGAATAGCCGCTCCACCGGAAAATTCCATGTCTTCCGGCAGCGCCAGAGTCTGGTCGTACGGGGCGACGATCTGCTCCGCATACCCGGCTCCCGGAAGCAGGCCCATAACCCATGATCCCACGGCCGCCTCATCAACTCCCGTCCCTACATTCGAGACGATCCCCGAATATTCAAGACCTGGGATGTCTGGACGCACACCTGCAGGTGGCGGGTATTGGCCCCGGCGCTGTAGCAAGTCAGCCCGATTCAGAGCTGTGCAGCGAACATCAACGAGAACCTGGCCGGGGCCCGCCTCAGGTGATTCGACCTCGATAACTTCAAGAACTTCAGGGCCGCCAGGCCTGAGAATCCGGGCGGCTTTCACAAGGTCAACTCTTCATCTTTCGATACAGCCAGAGGAGCAGGACCGCTCCCAATACCGCGGTGACCATGCTGCCGAAATTAAATCCGGTGACGTCCCCGATGAATGGCAGGAATCCGCTGAGGATACCACCGATCATGGCCCCTGCGATGCCTATCAGCATGGTGACAAACAGCCCGCCTGGGTCCTTGCCCGGCATGATCCACTTGGCGAGTGCGCCGGCGATGAGTCCGAATACAGCATAGGTAATGAAATTCATGGTCTTTCGATCCTCCGAGCTGAGGTGAGTCTCTCGTTGGCCTTACGGCCTCGAACCCACGAAAGGTTCACACCTGGCT
>JBDHMQ010000244.1:0-2975 GCA_039656095.1 Gemmatimonadota bacterium
TGTCTGTGCACAACGTTGCTTTCCTGCTGAATCTTGCAACGCGAGCCCGCGAAGAAATCATCGCTGGTTCATTCGAAACCTGGTCGGCTGATTGGCTGGAGAGATACCGCGCCGGGCCTTAGTTTAGAAAATTCGGACGCCCGAGCCGCCTGTGGCCGCGCGCTCGACTCAGAATTCGAACCCGAGACCGATTGAGGCGACCTATGGTGACGTCCGCGCTGCTGATTCAGAATGCCCCTGCCGGGCCTAATCCGCTCAGCACGGTGATGCTGTTCGGCGGGCTGTTTGCAATCTTCTATTTTCTGCTCATCCGGCCACAGAAAAAGCAGCAGGTGGCACATGATCAGATGGTCAAGAACCTGACGACTGGGGATGAGATCGTCACGGTGGGTGGAGTCGTCGGAAAGATCATCCATCTTACCGAAGACCGGCTCACGATAAAAACGGCCGGCGATACACGTCTGGAAATTGATCGGGCCAAGATCGGCCGTCGGCTGTCCGGAGGCGGCTGAGTATGGCGATCCGGCAGATTCGTCTGCTGGGCGATCCGGTCCTCCGTGAGCCGTGCCGGGAAGTCGAGGACATCGACGACACAATCCGGAGACTTGTCGATGACCTGATGGACACGATGTACCATGCAGACGGCATCGGCCTGGCAGCTCCGCAGATCGGCGTTTCGCAACGTGTGTTCGTGTACGATGTGAGTGAGGGAGAGCATCCTCCTGGTGTTCTTATCAATCCGAGAATCATCGAGTCTGCGGGTATGGTCCGGGAATCGGAAGGGTGCCTCAGCATTCCGGACCTGTCTGAAATCGTCGAGCGGTCCGTGAGTGTCGTGGCCGAAGGAAAGGACCGCGAAGGCCGACTAGTGCGCGTCGAAACAGATGGGCTGCTCAGTCGTTGTCTCCAGCACGAAACCGACCATTTGGACGGGATTCTGTTTCTTGACCGGATCAGCCCACTGAAGAGGAAAATGCTCTTGTCCAAGTGGACCAAGGCAACCCGGGGAGAGAATTCAGGGTGAAAGTATTGTTCTGGGGCACGCCCGACTTCGCCGTTCCGTCCCTCAGGGCATTGCAGGAGGAGGGCCATCTCGTCATCGCGGTCGTGACCCAGCCCGATCGTCCTGCCGGGCGTGGACGCACAGTGCGCACAGGCCCGGTCAAGCAGGAAGCGAACGACGAGGGGATTCCGGTCTTGCAGCCGGACGATCCGAACGATCCGGAGTTTGTTTCCGTCTTACGCGATCTGGGGGCTGAAATCTCCGTCGTAGTGGCCTATGGCCGCATTCTCTCCGAAGAAGTCATCAATCTGCCGGAGCATGGGACCATCAACGTGCATGCTTCGTTGCTTCCGAGCCTGCGGGGTGCCGGTCCCATTAACTGGGCAATCATCAGGGGCCGGGAGAACACCGGCATCACAATCATGCGGATGGTCCTTGAATTGGATGCAGGCCCCATACTCTACCGCGTCGAGACTCGCTTTCGCGACGAGATTACGGCCGGAGAGCTTGCAGAGCGCCTGGCGGAAGTCGGGGCGACGGCGCTGGTGGAAGCGCTGGCCCAGATGGAAGCATCTGACCTGCCGGAGACGGAACAGGACCACGAAAGCGCGACCTACGCGCCCAAGCTTTCTCGAGACACCGCGCGCTTGGATTGGTCCCTTGATGCAGAGCAACTTGGGCGATGGATTCGCGGCTGTGACCCGTGGCCGGCCGCGTGGACCATGCTAGGGGGTTCGCAGGTACAAATGTTCGGTCCGACTCCATTGAGCGAACCAGCCGACGCCGAGCCGGGGACAGTCGTATTGGCGGATCCCAGACGTGGACTGGCGATAGCTACTGGTAGTGGACTTCTCGAAGTAGCTGAGGTGCGACCAGAGGGCAAATCACGCATGAATGCCGCCGCCTGGATCTCTGGGCGTGGGGTATCAGCCGGAGATCGGTTCATTTGAATCTGCCGCGGTTGCATGTCATCGCCACAGATGTGGTGGCCCGGCACGCGGAGTTTCTGGACCGGTGCAGTCATATGCAGGCTCGTTGTGGCAGTGAGCTGGCGATTCACCTGCGGCTTCGGGAGATACCGGTGCGGCATGTACTCGAACTCGCAGAGCGGATCGAAGAAGGCGCGGTGGAAACGGGAGGGTGGCTTGTGATCAACGGCCGCGTCGACATTGCCCTTGTTGCGGGGGCGGATGCGGTTCAGCTCGGTTGCGATTCGTTGCCGATCGAAGCGGTCAGGTATCTGGTGGGTGATTCTCTCGCTATCGGTGCTTCGGTTCATGACTTGCCTGCGGCAGACGCCCGGAGGAAAGAGGGGGCTGACTACCTGATCGTGGGCACCATCTTCGCCACAGCGACACACCCGGAGGCGACTCCGGGCGGTCCGGAACTGGTCAAAGGGATCGCGGATTCGGGGTTGCCGATTATCGCTATCGGAGGAATGAATCTCGATCGACTCGGCGTCGTTCGCGCGGTGGGTGCTTACGGTGCGGCTGTAATCCGCGCCGTGTGGGATGAGCCAGATCCCGCCCGTGCGGCTGAGACTTTATGTACGGCACTGATGCAGTAGACGGTTTGACCTGGACGTTCTTCAACAGGAATCCGATGCAAATAGAAGTGAATGGCAAGTTTCGTAAGGTTGAACCCGGCCAATCGGTCGCGCTCCTGCTTACGGAACTCGAGTTGGACGGTCGGCTCGTTGTAGTCGAATTGAACCGACAGATCGTCCGAACCACAGAGCGTTCGGAGATGGTTCTTCAGGCCGGCGACCGAATCGAAATCGTGCACTTCGTGGGAGGCGGATGATGGACTCTCCCCGGGGACCGGATTTGCTCAAGATTGGCGACAAAACATTCACCTCGCGCCTCATCGTCGGTACGGGAAAATATGCGAGTCACGAGGAAACGGTAGCCGCAATTCGCGCGTCCGGGGCTGAAATGGTGACGGTTGCCGTGCGCCGCGTGGACCTTGACGC
>JBDHMQ010000245.1:0-2973 GCA_039656095.1 Gemmatimonadota bacterium
CAGCCGCGCGCGCAGTTTCAAAAGATGAGGCAAGAGCAGGCAAGTCATTGGCTGCGTCGCCCAGATTCTGGACATGCCACCCGGAGCTCTCGAACCGAGCCGGTATGTCGTCGGACCAGGCAAGGTCCGTCGACCCCTCGATGGTAATTCGATTGTCGTCATACACCACGATGAGTTTGCCGAGACCCAGATGGCCGGCCAGTGAAGCCGCCTCGTGCGAGGCACCTTCCATCAGGTCGCCATCACTGCAGATGACGTACGTGAAATGATCGACAATCCTGTGATCCGGCCGGTTGAACACGGCAGCGAGATGGGCTTCTGCCATGGCCATCCCTACTGCGTTCATCAGTCCCTGCCCGAGCGGACCAGTGGTAGTCTCAACGCCTGGGGTATGACCCACCTCCGGGTGACCAGGAGTCTGGCTGCCGAGTTGCCGAAATTGCTTCAGCTCCTCAAGCGGCAGGTCATATCCGGACAGGTGAAGCATAGCATACAGCAGCATGGATGCGTGACCCGCGGACAGGACGAATCGGTCACGATCAAACCAATGCGGGCTGTGTGGGTTGTAGCTCATCTGACGGCTTAGAAGATACGCGACAGGCGCCAGCGCCATGGGTGCCCCGGGGTGACCGGAGTTCGCAGCTTGTATTGCATCGATCGCGAGGGTTCGGATCGTTTGAATCGAGAGTTGTTCTAGGGGCATCCCGGAGAAGTCATCGATCGTCGCGTCAGTCTGCATTTTACTCTGGGTAGTGGCCGAGGATGGGCGGCATCGTTTTCAAAGTCGCCGGGACGGGGCAACGATACCATCATCGTTGGGTCGGCGCGACCCACCTTTCCACCTCACTCAGAGATGGGAACCAGCTCAGCGAATCGGCGCGGTGAGGATTCGGTTGGTTGCGTCGAGTACCGCAGCGGCCGCAGCGTGGACATTGGTTGACCGAACAGGCACGGCTCCGATGTAGCGGCGGGCGCATTCTCCCTGATCTCGCAAGGCGACGAGAATGACATCGGCGTCGAACGCGTGCAAACGTTTGATGCCCACCAGGTGGAATCGTTCCATCCCGACTGCCTTGTGAATTGCATTGAGTGTGGCTGTTGCGGCCAGTCGGAGTTCGATGGTATCAAGACCGACACCGGCCGAAAGGCCCTCGAATCGTTGGCGGCCCACACGGAGAGTTACACAGACTTCCACATGGGATCCGGGCGCCCGTGTGGCCTCTGCTACTGTCAATACAGGTCTGGATGGGAGCCCTGCACCCTGCAGTTCGTCCACCACCTGTCCCGCTTCTGCCTTGATCGGCTTTCCCGTCATCCGTTTATCGACTCGTTTTTCCCGGTATGATCTCGCGTCCTGTCTGGATTGGCGTACGTTGCCTCATCCGACATTCAATGCACAAATTACGCCATGAGTACGGAAACGGAGAATTAATGGAGCAAACCACCGACTGCCTGTTCTGTCGAATCGTCTCCGGTGAGATACCGGCGGAACTGGTAGCGCAGGGTGACGAGTGGATTGCATTTCGTGATGTGTCGCCGCAAGCGCCTACTCACGTGCTCATTATCCCCAGGATGCACGTTGAGAGCGTAGCTGATCTCGACCAGAAATCGGGAGATCTGGCCGGACAACTTCTGCTGGCCGCTGCAGAGACAGCCCGGTCACTGGGTGTGTCGGAAGACGGCTACCGACTGGTGACCAATCGGGGTGTTCGTGCCGGTCAGAGCGTATTTCACTTGCATATTCATCTTCTGGCAGGCCGGGACATGGCATGGCCCCCGGGTTGAACAAAACAACAGAAGATTCTCTGCCGCACGGCTTGCGACTGCTGGAGTTTGCAACCGTTCTCGACGCGATTGCGTCACATGCAGTGAGCAAAGCAGGCGTGGTTCATGTGACCGGGTTGCGGCCATCCGCCGATCTGTCTGTGGTTCGCGACCGACTCGCCCTGACCGACGAAATGGTCACACTCGTCCTGCGTTTCGATTGGACTCCGCCCCACATTCCCGATGCGGTTCCCGGACTTCGTCGCCTTGCTGTTGAAGGATCCGTACTCGACGAATCTGGTCTCCTTGCCCAGGCTGGCCTGATGTCAGCCTCGAGAATCGCTAGAGCTGACTTGCGCCGAGATCCTGACACGTTGCCCGGCCTGGCGCAGTTGTCCGAGGCGCTGTTGACGGAGCCTCGGCTGGAGGAGCGGCTGGTACGATCGTTCGCTGCGTCCGGGGAGCTGGCAGATGGGGCCAGCCGGGAATTGCGCCGAGTGCGTGGGGAACTACGTGGAAGCCGCAGCCGTCTGGTGAGGAGTCTTGAAGCATTCGCCGGTTCTCTTCCAGCCAGGATTCGCGTTCCCGACGGGTCCGTCACGATTCGCTCGGGCCGCTATTGCATACCTGTCCGGCGTGAGGGCGCGTCCCAGGTCGGCGGCATAGTGCATGACGAATCCGCTACGCATCAGACAGTTTTCGTCGAACCTCCGCTGGCGATCGAGGGAATGAACAGAATCTTCGAACTAGAACGAGAGGAGGCTCGTGAGATTCATCGCATACTGGCGGAACTGTCAGAATGTGTTCGCCCACACGTAAGCGAACTGCGAATCGCATTTGATGTGCTGGCGGAGGCCGATTCACTGCAGGCCCGGGCGCGGTACTCTTTGTCGCATGGTGGGTCTCGACCCGAACTGGTCGACTCGGAGCATGAGGCGGGATTCGAATTGGTTGATGCAATTCATCCCCTGTTGCTGGCTGCCGGCGAACCTGCGGTGCCGTTTTCTCTGCGCCTGGCCCTCGACGAAAGAGTGCTTCTGATCAGTGGACCGAACGCCGGTGGAAAGACCGTAACACTGAAGGCGATCGGCCTTCTATCAGCGCTGGCACAATCCGGAGTGATTCCCCCGGTCGGGCTGAAAACGCGGCTACCTGTATTTGATGGCTTCTTTGCTGTGATTGGAGATGAGCAGTCCATCTCAGCATCTC
>JBDHMQ010000246.1:0-2918 GCA_039656095.1 Gemmatimonadota bacterium
ATCGAAAATGTCGACGCCATGGGTGTGCATACCGGTGATAGCTTCTGCACCGCCCCCATGCTGACCATCAGCAAGGAATTGCAACAACGCTTACAGAAGTACTCGTACGACATCGTCGAAGCGATCGAAGTCATTGGCGGAACCAACGTCCAGTTTGCTCACGACCCCGAAACCGATCGCGTAGTGGTCATCGAAATCAACCCGCGCACCTCGCGCTCCTCGGCCCTCGCCTCCAAGGCGACCGGCTTCCCAATCGCATATGTCTCCTCGTTGCTGGCGGGTGGACTCACGATGGATGAGATTCCGTACTGGCGGGACGGGACGCTCGAAAAATACACGCCGTCGGGCGATTATGTGGTCGTCAAGTTCTCGCGCTGGGCCTTTGAGAAGTTCGAAGGACTAGAAGACAAACTCGGCACGCAGATGCGCGCGGTCGGCGAAGTCATGACACTCGGCAAGAACTACAAAGAAGCGCTCCAAAAAGCCATCCGCTCCCGCGAAGACGGCCGTTTCGGCCTCGGTTTTGCCAAAGACTTCAACGAGAAGCCGCTCGACGAACTCATGGGCTTGTTGGCCGAACCGTCTAGCGAACGCCAGTTCATCCTCTACGAAGCCCTCCGCAAAGGTGCAGGCATCAAGGAACTCTTTGAGACCACGTACATCAAAGAGTGGTTCCTCGAGCAGATGAAAGAACTGGTCGATTTCGAAGAAGAAATTCTCAGCTACAAAGGCAAGGCCCTACCGGATGGCTTGCTCACACAGGCCAAGAAGGATGGATTTGCCGACCGCTATCTCGCCACCATCCTCGATATCCCCGAAAAGGACATCCGCGAACAGCGCAAGAAGCTGGGCGTGGTCGAAGGCTGGCACGCCGTTCCGGTGAGCGGTGTCGAGAACGCGGCTTACTACTACTCCACTTACAATGCGCCGGATGCGACGGAGGTGTCACCGAACCGCAAGATCATGATTCTCGGTGGCGGTCCGAACCGGATCGGCCAGGGCATCGAGTTCGACTACTGCTGCGTGCACGCGGCGTTCGCCCTGCGCGACATGGGCATCGAATCAATCATGGTCAACTGCAACCCCGAAACCGTGTCCACGGACTATGACACCTCGGACAAGCTCTACTTCGAATCATTGACCGTCGAAGACGTGTTGAGCATCTATGAGAAGGAACAGCCGGAAGGGGTCATTTGCCAGTTCGGCGGCCAGACTCCGCTCAATATTGCCGCCGAGTTGGAAGCCGCCGGTGCCAACATCATCGGAACAACCCCGGCCACGATCGATCTGGCTGAAGACCGCGATCAATTCCGTCAGAAGATGGAAACGATTGGCATTCCGCAGCCGGAAAGCGGCATGGCCAGCACGTTGGACGAAGCCTTGGCCGTGGCAGAAAGGATCGGCTACCCGCTGATGGTCCGCCCCTCCTTTGTCTTGGGTGGCCGTGCCATGGAGGTCGTACACGATGAGAGTATGTTGCGGCACTACCTGCAGGCCGCGGTCGACGTGTCACCCGAGCGGCCGATCCTCATCGATCGATTCCTCGAAAACGCGATCGAGGCTGAAGCCGATGCCATTTCCGACGGCGACGATGCCTTCGTGCCGGCGGTCATGGAACACATCGAACAGGCCGGCGTGCACTCGGGCGATTCCGCTTGTGTGATTCCGCCAATCGGCATTCCGCAAAAGCATATCGACACGATCTCCGAGTACACACGCAAGCTAGCGATGGCGTTCGGCGTAGTTGGCTTGATGAACATTCAGTATGCGATCTGTGACGACAAGGTCTATATCCTGGAAGCGAACCCGCGCGCGAGTCGCACGGTGCCGCTAGTCAGCAAGGTCTGCGGTCTGTCCATGGCACGAATCGCCACCCAACTCATGATGGGAAAGCGACTGTCTGACATGAATCTCGAAAGGAAGAAGATTCCGTATTACGGAGTCAAAGAATCGGTCTTCCCGTTCTACTTCTATCCGGAAGTCGATCCGGCCTTGGGCCCGGAAATGCGGTCCACCGGAGAAGTGTTGGGCATGGCGGACTCCTTCGGCCTCGCCTTTTTCAAGGCACAGGACGCAGTCCAAGGTCGGCTTCCGTTGGAGGGAACCGTGCTCTTGACCGTCGCGGACAAGGACAAGAAGGACGCCGTCGATGTAGCGCGTACGTTCAGCGACCTGGGTTTCAAGCTGAAGGCCACGTCCGGCACGCACGCGTTCCTGGCGGAAAACGGCATCGATTCGGAATACGTCTTCAAAATGCGCGAGCGGCGACCTCATATCGGGGATGCCATCATGAACGGCGACATCCAGTTGGTCATCAATACCCCGCGAGGCAAGGGCAGCCGAGCTGATGATGCCTACATTCGCCAGGCGGCTGTTCGCAATAAGATCCCCTATATCACCACTGTGTCAGCCGCCAAAGCCGCCGTTGCGGGCATTGGCGAGCGCCGCAAAGGGGACACCGAAGTCAAACCGCTCCAAGACTACCACGCGGACATCCGCTAGGCAGAGGGAGATGCGAGGCACGTGCCATATTCTGCACAAGGCTCGGCTTTGCAATGACGTGCAATCTATTGTGCTAAAATTATGCCATGAAAGTGTATGTCAAACTGATCGCCAACTACCGTGAGCATCTGCCGCCTGGCACGCGGGGCAACACGACATCCGTGGATGTGCTCCCAGGCAGCAGCGTCCAGGATGTGCTCGCACCTTTCGGCATCCCGCTGGATGACAGGACAGTGATCGCGGTCAACGGCCTGACCGTTCCCCTTGATACGACCGTCTCCGAAGGAGATCAGGTCGCGGCATTTTCGGCAATTGGTGGAGGATGAGGCCGGGGGCTCCGACGGCTCCCGTCGTCCACACAGCATAGTCGAGCGATTTCGGGCTCCAGATGTGATTTGAAGGAGAATGGAATGTAC
>JBDHMQ010000247.1:0-2894 GCA_039656095.1 Gemmatimonadota bacterium
CGCCTTCAAATGTTGTTCGGGCATACCCAAGCACATCACTCATATGCCGGAGCAGTTGATGTGGGGTGCGGATGCCAGGCGCGGCCCGGAAGTCCGCGAACTCGTCGGGCGCGTCGCGTACCGCTTTCTGTGTCCGGTATGCGAGCGCAGCCAGAAAGTGTCGAAGCAGTCGGCGATCCGTGTCACCGAACTCGTGGCGCGCTCTGTCGTTCATCAATCCCCTAAACCTGATCCCACGCCCAGATGGCGTAGCGGGAATCTGCGTCAATGTTGTGGCCGCACTGCTTGAGGGTCAGAAGGATGTTTCCGCGGTGATGGCTTTCGTGTGCTATGAAGTACGAAAGCGACGTGAAGATTCCCCTCTTGAAGCCGCGACGTTTCGGCTTTCCGTCGAACACGTCGCCAAGAAACGTTTCTATCGCCGCAGTCGAGGCCGTCATCGCGTCGATCAGTTCCTTGCGTGACGGCGACCTCTTCGATCCTTTCTTCGCAAACTTCGGCAACCCTTCTGCGAGCACCTTCGCCCGGCTCTCCAGGTGCCAGACACGGACATCGTGCATATGAGCAAACTGGCGAGCTACATCTCGCCCCCCGCGGGTGGACAGAGTACAGGCAAGGCCTTCGTCGCTGATGCGCTCGAGCAGGTAGAGGTTGATCCGGTTGTTTGTCCGCCAGGCTTCGACTAGTTGGTCGCGCATGCGCCGCTACTCCATCCGCTCGATCGATTCGACCTCTACCGCCCGACCCATCTGACAGATCGTGGCAGCCTCTACTACGCGCAGACTGACGCGCACGCGCAGTCCATCCACCCGATACTCGTCGGGAAGTGCCAGGGGAAGCAGTCGTTCACCCGCCAACTCCAGTGTCCAGCAGCCCCCCTCCAGTTCGACAAACTCGACGGTCGCCACCGCGCCGGTCAGCGTTGCGTCAGAAGTGCCGTTGTCCGGTGCGGGAGTGGCACAGGCAGTGAGCAGAGTAACGGCCAGCAGGAATAGGGTAGCGAGCAATCCTGTCCGCTTCATTCCGTCGTCTCGGCCTGTATCGGTCTCGAAGAACGCCAGGCAAACAAAGCTGCAGCCAGAACGACTCCGACGGCCAGGCCGATGCCGAGTCCTAATACGCCGCCACGCATAGCTATGATCGAGGGGTCCAGGGCCGGCGCGAGCGGGGCCGCGGCAGCTCCGATGTACGCACCGGTAGCGGATCCCGCGAGTGAACTTCCGGCGATCCCGGCGACCAGCGACCCGCGGCCAACCGTCAGACCGGTCAAAAACCCGACGCCCGGAAGCGCCAGGGGTACTGCCATAGCTATCAGCTGGATAATCGTCATGGGCCTGCCGTGCGGATTTCAGCGATTAGTTCACGAACCCTGCGTTCGATCTCATCGCGAACCACGTTGAATTCATCCGGAGGTAAGTGTTTGGGATCCGGCAAACTCCAATCATCACGACGCGACGAGGCCACGAACGGACACTCCTCACCACAACCCATCGTGATCACATAGTCGAACGGCCCGACAACCTTGTCGAGGGACTCGGACGTATGGACAGAAAGATCGTAACCGACTTCAAGCATTGCCTGTATGGCTCGTGGGTTGATCGAGCCGCTCGGTCGACTTCCGGCGCTAACCGGATCGAGGACGCCGGTGCCGTACATACATGCGTACGCCTCCGCCATTTGACTGCGGTTCGAATTTTCGACGCATGCGAACAGTACACGTTTCACGTCACCGCCATCCGCTGATCCTGATACATGTTGGTGACCTGCGTTGCTTCGCTGCCGATTGGTATGGTAAGAGGCGCACCCGCAGGACGTTCGTCAAACTTGCTGAGCCGTCGGTCACCGTCCAAACTGCCAGTGTGATCATCAACCAGTCTTCTCCGGCTCTCGCAACACTCCTCGTGCTCGCTGCCTGTGCGCCGGCGCAGGTCGCCCGTCCAGGTCCGGATTCAAACCCGGACATCATCGCGGCTGAGCCTGTCGTTGCAGCCCCGAATGTGCCGGATAGTTCTGCGCTGGAGCAAGATATCGAATCACGGCTCGTCGAGATGGCCCGAGCCGTAAGAGGGCCGGAGGACCTTTTCCGACCGATCAAACCGTTCGGTGTTTCGTGGAGCCCCGAACCGGACGAGGGAAGCGCATTTGGTATCGTGATCCATGAGCGGCCGACTGGTCGGGTTCCCGTCGCCATTGAAGGTACATTCGCGGAGACCCCTGTTCGATTCGGGCGAATCCACGGACGGTGGTTCGGGGTTGCGGCGGTTCCGATTGGCATTGCCGGCCGACACACTTTGACGCTTCGGATGAGCTTTGAAGAAGGGGCGTCTTATGAGCAGAGTATCGACATTGAAGTGACATCCACACAGTTCGCGAGCACGAACATGAGCGTTGATTCAAGGTTTTCATCGCCCCCTGCTGATGTGCTGGAGCGTATTCGGAGCGAGCGCGAATTGGTGCGCAACATTCTGGAGACCGTCACACCCGAATGGCGATTGGACGGCCCATTCCAGACGCCGCGTCCGTTTGACATTACCAGTCCGTTCGGGCAGGCCCGAATGTTCAACGGAGAGCTCCGCAGCCGACACACGGGGCTTGACCTGCGAGGTCGAACAGGGGCTGCCGTTCGATCTGCAGGAAGAGGCCAGGTGGTGTTTGCCGGCAGTCTGTACTTCGCGGGTAATGCCGTGTACGTCGACCACGGATTGGGCGTTTATACGGGCTACTTTCACCTGTCCCGGATACTTGTCAAAGTTGGAGATGAACTGGGGTCCAGAGACGTACTGGGTGAGGTCGGTGCGACAGGTCGTGTAACCGGCGCTCACCTGCACTGGTACTTGTCGGTGAGTGGTCAAAGCCTGGATGCCGGAAGCTTGCT
Source organism: Gemmatimonadota bacterium (assembly GCA_039656095.1). Taxonomy (GTDB): domain Bacteria; phylum Gemmatimonadota; class Gemmatimonadetes; order Palauibacterales; family Palauibacteraceae; genus JARFPW01. The sequence goes on from JBDHMQ010000247.1 coordinate 2,876, forward strand.
GCGTGTGCGGTTGCCAGAC
>JBDHMQ010000248.1:0-2889 GCA_039656095.1 Gemmatimonadota bacterium
GATCTGGCACATGCTCACGGGGCGAGGCTGGTGGTCGACAATACCTTCAGCCCGCTGATCATCTCGCCCCTTAAGCTCGGCGCAGACATCGTCGTGCACAGCCTCACCAAGTTCATGAACGGGGCATCGGATTACATCGGTGGCGCGATCTGCGGGTCGCAGGAATTCATCATGGAATTGATGGACCTCCATCTCGGCTCCCTGATGCTGCTCGGACCAACCATGGACCCAAGGGCGGCGTTCGACATCAGCATGCGCCTGCCGCATCTCGGTCTGCGAATGGTGGAGCACGGCCGGAGGGCACTGGAATTTTCCAAACGGCTGGACGCGGCGGGGATACCGGTCATCTATCCAGGGCTGCCGGCGCATCCCGACCACGAACTGTTCGAGCGGATACGTCGACCGGAATTCGGATACGGTGGCCTGCTGTGCCTGGATCTGGGCACGCGAGCACGGGCGGATGAGTTCATGGAGATCCTTCAGAACAAGGATCGATTCGGATTCATGGCCGTGAGTCTCGGTTATTTTGACACGCTGATGTCCTGTTCTGGCAGCACAACTTCAAGTGAGCTCACGGAAGATGAGCAGCGCGCGGCCGGTATCATGCCGGGTCTCGTTCGCATGTCGATCGGCTATACGGGATCTCTCGAACAACGCTGGACGCAGTTGGAGAATGCGCTCGAGATTCTGAACCTGATCGGAGTCGGTGTCGGGTGACACATCGACCCGTACTGGAGTGTCAGAAAGCGGCCTTTACGCTGCCCGACGACTTTCACTATCTGAACTGTGCCTATATGTCGCCAATTCCTCGGCGCGTTCAAGAGGCAGGGATAGTGGGAGTTCGACGCAAGGGAATGCCCGCTGATATTACCCCCGATGATTTCTTCGACGATGTAGACCGGGTTCGGCGACTGTTCGCGACGATCGTACACGCACCGGACGCGGCTCGAATCGCCATCGTTCCGTCGGTTTCCTACGGCCTGTCCACCGTGGCCCGCAACACGCCGCTTGAGAACGGGCAGAATGTGGTCACCGTCCGTCATCAGTTTCCGTCCAACACGCACCCGTGGCGACGAATCTGCTCGGAATCAGGTGCTCGGATGGTTGTCGTGGGCCCGCCCACCGAAGTACCGGACCGGACCGCGGCCTGGACCGAAGCCATCCTTGCGGCGATCGACCAGGACACGGCAGCCGTTGCTATGGATCCGGTGCACTGGGCCGATGGGACGCCGTTCGACCTGGTGCAGATCGGAGAGCGGGCCCGCGAAGTAGGGGCTGCCTTTATCATCGACGGAACGCAATCTGTCGGCGCCGTGCCTTTCGACGTGTCGGAGCTTCAACCCGACGCTCTGGTGTGTGCCTCGTACAAGTGGCTGATGGGTCCGTACTCGATCGGCATGGCGTACTTCGGCCCTCGCTATGACAACGGCGTACCAATTGAAGAAAGCTGGATGTCCCGCAAAGACAGCCGCAACTTCGCCGCACTTGTCGACCAGGATGATGTGTATCGGGCAGGGGCTGCGCGCTACGACGTCGGCGAGACGTCCAACTTCGTCCTCGTCCCGATGTTGATCGCAGCGCTCGAACAGGTGTTGGAATGGGGCGTTGACCGCATCCATGACTATTGCCGGGATTTGAGCGGCCAGTTCTTCCCGGGGGCCGGACACCTGTTTGCGCTGCGCCTCCCGGCTGCGGTTGACCCTGATCGGGTCAAAGCCCACCTCCAGAAACGAAACGTGTTCGTATCGGTTCGCGGGCGAGCCATCCGCGTGTCTCCCTACCTCTACAATGACGCCTCTGACCTGGAGGCTCTCCACAGCGCCCTGATCGAATCCGGAGCGACTGTAGAAGTCTTGTAGGACGTTGTTCGTGGTTTTTAAGGAGTAAATGGACCTACGATCGCGCTGTGTCCAGGCCTCACTCGCATACCGCTTCACAACTATCTCACCGCAGAATCTGGACCCGTGTTGCAAAAAAATGATGGTCCGAATGCAATAACCGATAACTTGGTCTAAAATTCCATTTATGTGCTTTGGCCCAAGTTCCTTGGCTTGGATTTTTCTTGGTTGAATCAGGGAGAGTAACAATGAAGAGACTTCTTCTATGCGTAGCTATGGTTTTCGCGCTCGGCGCTTGCGAGGGCGACACGGGTCCAATCGGCCCGGACGGAGCTACCGGTGCCAACGGGGCTGATGGTGCTGCTGGCCCAACGGGCGCTGATGGACCAGCCGGCACCGATGGAACCGACTTTCCTGGTCCCCTGCCAGCTGGGTATGTGGCGGCCGATGGGATCCTCGGAGGTGCGGCTTACGCAAAATGGTACGTAACGGACGCGGGAGGCACAGGAACCGTGGCAACCACGGCGGCGGCGGACTTTTATCGCTGCAAAGCGTGCCACGCATGGGACGGTCTCGGAAACGCGGCGTCGTATGCCAATCGGACCGGACAAAGTACGCTTCACCCGACCCGGCCGGACGTTTCGGCGATCAATCTCAGGAGTTCGGCTACGGCAAACACGCCACAGGCCCTGTTTGATCTGGTGTTGCACTCCCCCGGGCGAACGATCGACGCGGTCGACAACACGCACCCCGACTTCGCTCCGCATCTTACCGTTGCTCAGACTTGGAACCTCGTAAAGTTCATGCGCGAAGAGTGGATCGAACCGACGGATCTGTATGATCTCGAAGTGATGGGCGGGATGATGTATGTTGACTACTCAGGCCCGACGGTGATCGCTCCGACACTTACGTACTCCAACATCGGCGCTTTGGGCAATGCGGCAAACGGAGATGCTGTGTATGCGGCAGCGTGCGGCAGTTGCCACGGGGCCGATGGAACGGCCATAACCACTTTTGGGCGAAGTGCTGGGCAGTTTGTCAGAGAGAAGCC
>JBDHMQ010000249.1:0-3233 GCA_039656095.1 Gemmatimonadota bacterium
CGGCGTCGCTGTCTGTGCTCTTGTTGCGCCAGGGCGACGCGGTCGGTCTGCTGGCCTTCGACGATGAGATCAGGGCGCACGTAGAACCCCGTGGTGTCCTGCGACACTTGAATCGATTGGTGCGAGAGTTGGAGTCGTTGTCGGGGCACGGTACGACCGAGGCTGAACGCGCGTTGCGCGATGTCTCCATGCGATTGCGACGACGAGGCCTGGTGATCCTGATATCCGATTTGCTTGTTGATCCGGATGCCACGCGCGATGCGCTCCACTATCTTGTGCACCGTGGGCATGAAGTGATCGTGTTTCACCTCATGGATCCTGCAGAGTGCAACCTGCCAGCGGCGGGAGACGCCGTGTATTACGATCCCGAGACAAACGAGGAGGTCCGTTCCAGCAGCTCGACGCTGCGCCGGGAGTATGAGCGTGCAGTGGCCGAGTCGATCTCGGAATGGCGACGTGTCTGCAGTCGAATGGGAGCAAGCTACGAAGTCCTGACGACTGACGTCCCGATCGGACGCGGTCTACGCAAATATCTGGAGAAGGTTGAGGCGCGACATCGCACAGCGGATTCCGTTTCCGGCTCTGCGGTATCTCCGTCGTGCAGAGCAACGGACCGCACGCACGATGCACTTCCGCGATCTCCTGTTGCTGGCCACTCGTGTCTTGCTCCTCATACTTCTGGCCGTGGTTGCGGCCCGCCCACTGGCTGGTCGCGGCGGAGCGAAGAACCACGATCCCACTGATGGACTGCTGGTCATAGACAATACGGCCAGTATGGGACGAGTTCGTGATGGCCGGACGCTGCTCGACTATCAGCTGGATGCGGCTCGATCTGCGCTACTAATGGCTGGCCCAGCAGATCGATTCTGGGTTGGACCCCTCGTCGGAACCATCCTGGTGGCAGGTGTGACGGCAGAAGACGCCATCTCAGCGCTGGACTCCATTGAGATTACGGATGCGGGCGGCGACATCATCGACCGACTGATTGACCTGACCACCGCGGTGCCGGTAAGACAGGATCGAGTGCGCGAGGCGCATGTCTATACAGACGGGCAGGCCTCCGCTCTGCGCGGTGGGCCGCTGGACCTGTCGGCATGGGGAGCCGTCGTTATCGCGAAATCGAGCGACGAAGCGGAATTCAACGGAACTGTATCCAGCCTGCGACTGGAACCAGATGGCGCAGTGGTTCCGGGCGATCCGACGGCGGTAGCCGCTCGTATTGAGCGTCACATTGGCAATGGCAACTCAAATGACGCACCAGATACCGTAGACGTTCGTCTCATGGTTGACGGTCAGACGGCTGCCATAACAAGAGCCACCTGGGGCAGTGAAGCCATTCTGGCCTTGCCCGACCTGTCCGCCGGACCACATACCGTGCGAGTTGAGACGCCACCGTCCGGCCTGCGCTCCGATGATGGTCGGCAGATCGGTTTGATCGTTGCCGAGAATCCGGTGGTCCGACTGGCCGGTGAATCGAGCGGATTTATCGGCAAGGCTCTGCAGACCCTGTGGATGGAGGGGCGGATTCGTTCGGACGTTGCCGGTGATGTCGCGATGATCGAAATCGTCGAGGGTACATCACAACCTCGCGGGCCAGGCGATGCGGTACTCGTGTTGGTTCCGCCGGCTGACCTCACCGAATTGCCAGCATTTCAGCAGCGCCTGTCCACACTCGGGGTTCCGTGGAACCTGACAGTGCAAACGTCCTCAGGTGCCATCGCCTTTGTTGATCCGCCAGAGGTCGCCGGACTTGCTGATGTGCGCATTTCCGCAGCGTACTCCCTCGATCGACAGGCTGCGCCAGCCACAAGCGTTGACAGCGTGTTGATCCGAACAGCAGACGACGCACCGTGGCTGATCAGGGGCAGTACCGGCAACCGTATATTCCTGCTGGTTGCATCGCCGATCCACCCGGATGCCACAGACCTCCCGACGGGAGTGGCAATGATTCCGTTTCTGGAGCACGTTCTGCTCCGCTGGAGCAGACCCGATCAGGAGCCCACCTGGAGCACCGTGGCGGGACGTTCGGTCACGCTTCCGGCCCGTGCGGAGGAGATCGTTTCGCCTACCGGGGATACCGTCCAGGTAGAGGGTGGAGCGCCGTGGACACCATATCGCGCGGGCACATGGACAGTACGCGTAGCGGGGACGGGGGACGAGGATGCTGAGAGCCTGCGCCTGGGCGTGAACGTACCAACTGCTGAATCAGACTTCCGGCCAGCTTCCAACCCGGATTTTGAGGCTGCGCTGGCTGGAAGCCAGATCGAAACCGTCGAGCGTCCTGGTGATTGGCCAGCTGCCGTGTTCACAGCCCGCCGGGGCGCAGAGGCAACTCCCTGGGTGCTGGGCGCTGTCCTGCTACTGGTCCTGGCGGAATTGCTGCTTGCAGCTCCAAGCCGGACAACCAGGCTGACATGATCCTTGATCGGTTCACAGCCCGGTTCCTTTCCATCGAACTGGACTCGCTGATTCTTCCGCCGGGGGAAATCTCCTGCGTACGTGGGCTTCCCGGAGCGGCTCCGGCCCTGCTGGCAGCAACGATTCGCCGGGAGACGGGCCGGTGTGTCGTGGCAATCGCGGCGAGTCCAGCCGATGCGGAGGCGATGTTCGCAGACTTCGAAGCGATCGGAGCGGAATCCCGGAGCAGGTACCTACCTCAGCGTGAGACACTCCCATTTGAGAACGCGGATCCGCACGTCGAGATTTCAAGCCGCCGGGCCGACGCTTTCGCTTCGCTGCTCGCGGGGCGCGCCGACCTCATCATCACGACCGCACGCGGACTGATCGAGCGATCTGCCGTCGCACTGGAAGCGGACTTCGGACTGAAACTGGCCACTGGCGATAGTGCGAGCCGTGATGATCTGGCTGAGCGACTACAGAAGCTGGGCTTCGAGTCCCGATCATCTGTTCAGGAGTTGGGCGATTTTGTCGTTCGCGGGGGAATCATAGATGTATTCCCCTTTGGACATGACAATCCGCTGCGTATCGAGTTTTGGGATGACGAGATCGCGTCGCTGCGTCGGTTCGACTTATTGACCCAGCGGTCGATCGGTCGGCTGGAAGTAGCGGAAATTCTTCCAATTGTACTTGATCCGTCGTTGGCAGTAGTAGACGGAGCGTGGGACAGGCGTTGTCTGCTGGAATTGCTGCTTGCAGCTCCAAGCCGGACAACCAGGCTGACATGATCCTTGATCGGTTCACAGCCCGGTTCCTTTCCATCGAACTGGACTCGC
>JBDHMQ010000250.1:0-4672 GCA_039656095.1 Gemmatimonadota bacterium
TACCTCGGTGATGTGGTAGTCATCGATGTGCCCCGGCTTGAGGATCTGATTTACCGGATCGGTCACGCGCCCGTGACGGCGGTCGTCAAACGTGGCCAGGTCGTGGTTTGAGCGAGGAGGGGACATGACTGAAACAACGTCCGGGCCTCGCCCGGTGCGGGCGCCGCGGGGCACCGAGCTTACATGCAAAGGCTGGCTTCAGGAGGCAGCGCTGCGCATGCTGATGAACAACCTGGATCCGGAAGTCGCCGAGGATCCCGATAGGTTGATCGTCTACGGAGGCCGGGGTCAGGCAGCTCGTGACTGGGCTTCGTTTGATGCGATAGTTTCGTGCCTGCGGGAGCTCGAAGCGGATGAAACACTACTCGTTCAATCGGGGAAACCGGTCGCCGTATTTCGCACGCACGCGGATGCGCCGCGCGTTCTGATCGCCAATTCCAACCTCGTTCCTCATTGGGCCACTCAGGAGCACTTCGACGAGCTGGCGGCCCGTGGCCTCATGATGTTCGGACAGATGACGGCGGGGAGCTGGATCTACATTGGTACGCAGGGAATCCTGCAGGGCACCTACGAGACACTCGGGGCTCTCGCTTCACTCCGTGGCTGGAGTGACGGTCTGGTCGGTCGCATCATGTTGACGGCGGGGCTGGGAGGAATGGGCGGAGCCCAACCGTTGGCCGTGACGATGAACGGTGGAGTGGCGCTTTGTGTCGAGGTCGATCCGGCCCGGGCACAACGTCGGAAGGAGCACCGGTACGTCGACGAAATCACGGAGGACCTCGATCAGGCGGTCGCGTGGTGTGAGGATGCGCGAAGCCGGAAAGTTGCTCTGTCGGTAGGGTTGATAGGCAACGCGGCAACCGTTCTGCCTGAGCTCGTTCGCCGCGGTTTCGCGCCGGACATCGTTACGGATCAGACGTCAGCCCACGATGTGCTCATGTATGTGCCGGAGGGCCTGGACCTGGCGGCGGCCGACGAACTTCGGAGCGCGGATCCGGATGCCTATGCCGAACGTGCGATGGCGTCCATGGCGCGCCACGTAGAGGCCATGCTGGCCTTTCAGGAAGCCGGCGCAGAGGTGTTTGACTACGGCAATAATCTGCGGCAACGGGCGCTGGACGCGGGGGTCGACAGGGCGTTTGATTATCCTGGATTCGTTCCGGCGTATATCCGGCCCCTGTTCTGCGAAGGGAAGGGACCGTTTCGATGGGTAGCGCTATCCGGTGACCCCGAGGACATCTACCGGACGGACGAGGCGGTATTGGAGCTGTTCCCGGAAGATGATCATTTGCGCCGGTGGATGGAGATGGCACGCGAACGTGTCCAGTTTCAGGGACTCCCTTCACGGATATGCTGGCTCGGATATGGAGCGCGAGCACGCGCCGGCCTTCGATTCAATGAACTGGTTGCAAGCGGAGTTGTCTCAGCGCCTATCGTAATTGGACGTGACCATCTGGATTGTGGATCCGTAGCCAGTCCCAACCGCGAAACCGAAGGAATGCTCGACGGGACCGATGCTGTTTCCGATTGGCCGATACTGAATGCACTGATCAACGCGGTGAGCGGTGCGACCTGGGTGTCGTTTCACCATGGGGGTGGCGTAGGTATCGGGTATTCGCAGCACGCGGGACAGGTAATCGTGGCGGACGGTACGGAGGCGGCGGCCCGTCGGCTGGAGCGTGTACTGACAGCGGATCCGGGAATGGGAATCGTGCGTCACGCAGATGCCGGGTACGAGTCTGCGAAAGATCTGGCGCGATCCGCAGGAGTCCAAATACCGATGCTGGGCGAGTCCTAGACGCTGTCGTCGGATTGTTCGAAATAACGCGCGAGGGCCTGACGGTGGTCGCCCCCGAATAGAGTAGCGCCCGTGTCCATCAGATCCTCGATTACATCATCCAGAGGTCGGATCGAACGACGCGCCTGCTCGGCGCTCAAGTCTCCGATGAATGGCCACAAACGCTCTCGAATGTCCGCTGGAAGGACCTGCTCCAGGTACTCCAGGGCTAGACTTTCGACTTGCCTCCGCGTCGAGCACGAAACTGAGTAGTCGGAATACATGCTCCAGGCTCAGCTCTCCGCGTTGCGTCGCGCGGACTTCGACAGCCTCGTGCGGATGATTCTGATCCAGTAGCCGTGCTAGCTCCCAGACGGCACGGCCCCGCGACAATTCCGAGCGGATCGCCTCCCACGCCGCCGCCTCAAGACCCTCATTCACTTCCGTTCGCCTCCTCGACAGTGAACGGGCGGCCCGGTATCTCACCTCGAACCGATCGGCAGAAAGCGCCCCGATCAGACCAGTGAAGGCCGCTTCACCTGGAATCGCACCCAAAACGCCAGCGATGCGACGACGGACCACGAAATCCGCTAGATTATTCTGGAGGATCGTCGCCAAAGGTTGGCCGGCCGGCTCTCCGATCGCGATCAATCGCCGAGCCGTAGCGTCGCGAAGTCTGTCGCGAGCCAGGAGTCGGGCGAGATCTGGAATCCTCTCCTCGTCCAGTGGCTCATCCAGGGTTAGCCAGGCGCGGATCTCCCCGTCATCCGCGGATGCGAACAATTCCTGTGGGTCAGTCACGTGTGTTGTGCTGGTAACCGGTGCAGCCTGGACTGCGGCATCCGCACCTGTCGCGGTAAATTCACCAGGGTCGATGGCGACTGTCGACAGTATCTGAGTCAGGTCAATTCGGTTCAGCGTAACGGGACCGATAGTCCGTCCTTGGAGCGCGTCAGCGAGCAAGTCGGCTGACTCGCCCGCAGCCAGCCGCCGGCGAAGGGTAGTCAGATATTCGTGGCCCATCTCACGAGCAAGGGCCAAGAACCCGAGCCCTGCAGCGATCACAAGGAGAGATAGGTACCAGGAAGACAGTCCGCCCAACGTGACCACCAGGAGTACGACCAGGGCGGCCAGGCCGTCTCCGGCATTGTTTGCGATCGTATCCACAAAAGTTTTCGTCTGCCGTCGCGTATCGATGTCGACGGGGACCCACAGGTACTCGACCACGGATCGAAATAGCGACTTCCTCAGAGTCGAGTCGGCACCGCGAAGGCCGGTAGCCAGGATCAGGCCAGGGATAATCAGCATGCCGGCCGACAGGACGAGAATGAATATGGGCAACACGGCCAGGCTCCAGGCGACGCCCGCTCGTGACATCACACGTGTCGTTACGAGGAGCTGAATGGCCAGGCCAATTCCACCTGTCCAGCCATAAAACAGCCCGAAGAACGAGGCAAGCGCCTGCTCGCTACCGAACGCATTCTGGGCCGCTTCCTTAAACTGAAAATCGACGAGTCCACCAATCACGGAGGCCAGCACGACGAGCGTAGCGAGCGTCCGCAGATGGCGATGCTGGAAAATCAGGGTGACGCTATCGGTCCAGCGGGGATCTTCGCCCGGGGTGCTTGAACCTCTGCCACGCGGCACAAACTCGTTCAGTCCCGCGAATGCCAGCAGTATCAAGACAAGGACCGGCACGAAGTAGATGGGATCGTACATGTGAACGGTCGCGCCGACAGTCGTTCCCGTGACTAGCATGCCCAATGTCCCGCCAGCACTGATCAATCCGAACAGGCGCTTTGCCTCTCGAATGACGAGCATCTCTGACACGATCAACCAGAATCCCGATGCGAGAAGCACCGTTCCTGCCGCCGTGACGAGGTAGAAGATGACGACAGCTGTCGAAGAGGACGCAAAGAATGGCCCGATGGCTGCTATCGCTGCCGCAAATACCAGGGCGAACACCCGCATCGCCTTGCGCGGATCCACGCGCCCCAGCGCACGACTGAACAGCGCCGCCAGGGGCAGGCCGAGAATCACAACTCCGCCTGTGATGTAAGGCAACGTCGACGCGTCGAATGCCGCCAGGTAGGCAGCCTCTCGCAGGGCTCGCGAGAGTACGACAAAGGCCATCAACAGAAATGCGCCCGCGAACGAAAGGGCGACGATCCCTACCTCGTGCTCTCGTACGCCGACCCACTCGGATAACCGCTGGGGGTAGTTCAGCTATCGATACCGTATCGCATGGCATACCGCATCGCGTCCACGAAGCGACCGAGTTCCTCGAGGGTCGTATAGACGCTGGGTGAGATACGCAGACCGGAGAATTCATCGTGGGCGATCGGGGTCACGATGATTCTGTGGTTCTTCCAGAGCCAGCTTCCGAGAGCGCCGGAGTCGAGACCATCGATCTGCACGTTAGCGATTCCGCAGGCGAACCCTGGCTTGAGACTCGTATGCAGCCGGACACGATCATCTTCAAGCAGTTGATTGGCCCAGGTGTCCCGCAGGTACACAAGGCGCTCGGTCTTCCGCTTTCCGCCAATTGCCTGGTGAAAGGTCAGTGCCTCACCTATGGCCAGGTAGTTGGCGGCCGGATGAGTTCCGATTTCCTCGAACTTCCGGATATTGTCGCTCATCGACTCCGCCGCGGCCTGCATGGGCCAGAGCCCACCGATCCTGTCACGGCGCACATATAACAACCCTGTTCCATGTGGCGCGAACAGCCACTTGTGGAGGCTCGTCGCATAGTAGTCCACGTCGAGTTCGCCGAGTGTGAAGTCGAAATGGGCGAGTGCATGGGCGCCATCCACGATGACCGGAATGCCGCGGGAACGTCCGAGCGCCGTGACCTCCCGTACGGGCAAGATCTGTCCCGTAAGGTTGATCATGTGG
>JBDHMQ010000251.1:0-2871 GCA_039656095.1 Gemmatimonadota bacterium
GACTGTCCGGACACGCCGGCCGGCGCTTCCGTAGACGCCAATGGCTGCCCGACTGATTCGGACGGTGACGGAGTCTTCGATGGCCTCGACCAGTGCCCTGACACACCAAGCGGCGCAACCGTGGACGACAATGGTTGCCCGGCGGACAGCGATAGCGACGGCGTGTTTGACGGGATCGACCAGTGCGACAATACGCCAGCCGGCGCCGTTGTCGATGCAACCGGCTGCCCGACGGACAGTGACGGCGACGGAGTTCTCGACGGAATCGATCAGTGCCCGGGAACACCGGCTGGTCGTGAAGTCGACGCGCAGGGCTGTGGCGAATTCGAGGCAGCGCTTGCAGAGGGTCGTCTCGTACTGACCGGTGTCCAGTTTGAGTTCAACAGCTCGGACATCAAGGATGAGTCGATGGGCGATCTGGACCGTGCCGCGGCTGCTATCCGCAGTGCGATCGCCAATCGGCCAGGTATCTCCATCGAGGTGCAGGGTCACTCCGACGCAATAGGTTCAGAGTCTTACAACCAGAGTCTGAGCGAGCGGCGTGCGGCTTCGGTTCGTGACTATGTCGTTTCTGTTGAGCCGTCTATTGCCGGCGCGCTCACGACGGCTGGTTACGGTGAGTCACAGCCCATCGCTTCCAACGATACGGATGAGGGCCGGACGCAGAATCGCCGGGTCGAGTTCGTGGTAAGTGGTGACTAGTAGCTGAATTTGGTGGAGGTGTACCCAGGAGGGTGCGCTGACAGCAGGATCGGGCCCGTCTCTACTCTGGAGGCGGGCCCGTTTTTTATGGTACTTGACCGATCGCGTTTTCGGCCGCTGCCGATTCGTCCGGGACCACCTCAACCGGGGCGCCAATCCATTCGCGGAATTTCAGAGACTCGAAGATCAGGTTGATCTGTGTAGATCCAGAGTCCAGGCGGACGCTGACAACGGAGCCCGTAACCTCGTCGATCCATTGCCGGTGCCAGAAGGCGCTGCCTTGCTTCACGGCCTCGCAGATCATGCCATTGGTGCGGTTTATGGCCTCTTCGGTCGGTCGAATCAGCGGGTACTGCAAGTCGACCAGCGTATGGATGCTGCGCATCTGATCCACGCATTCCTGCCCTTCGAGCGCCGTGATGACTTCCTGTCCTTTCACGAGGCCGTCCTCAGGGAGTATGCCGAATAGTACGACCGACGGTCGCCCAACGAGGCTGTCACGATACGCAAGCATGCGCAGGCCTCCCTCCAGCATGGAATCCTCTTCCGGCTCGCCAAACGCCTCCAGAACCACTGCCACCTCACTGCCCCAAACGAGGCCTCGAAAGCTTTCAATGGTGGCCGAAGCGCGCTGTTGTGCGTCTGCAGACGAGACCACCAGCAACGACATCAGGGCTGCCGTTGACGCTACGTGTGTTCGAACCATGCCAGCCCCCATATCGGAAATTTGTCGAGTTTCGAAGCGGAACCTACGCGTCCTGTTCCTGTTTGTCCGATAGACTCAATTTTTCTCGGCGGATGAATTCGTCCGCAGATCTCGGAACGAACAGATCGTCCGCGATCGAGGCTACTTCTTCTGCGGCCTGCCATGCTGCCTCCAGCAAGGCCAGTTCGCCCTCCAACGCCTCGCGCTCGGATTGCTCCTGTGTAGCCATTTCGAGAGCCAGCTTCATCTCTGCCGGAAGAGCCTGCAGCGAACCCTTGCGAGTATGTTTCGCCTTGGACTTGCGGCGGCGGCGCTTTTCTTCCAACGCAAACGCGCCGTCCTGACGAAGGCGATCCGATACCCGGGCTGCGTCCCGGAGGTATGCCTCAGGGTGCCCGGACTCTTCGATCTGATGCACGGCTGCCTGCACCGTATTTTTTTTGCCTCCCCTTCGGTTGATCCTTGCCATCAGCTGACCACCAATACGAATGGCTGAATCCCCCTCGAGAACGATCCGCTCCATCTGCTTCTTCTTACTGCCCTTTTTTTCCCACCCCTGGACGTGTGCAAGTTCAAGCGCCCAGCCCTCTCCACTGTCCATAGGCAGGATACGGGACTCGAGCAGGTGCTTGTTCTGTACGCGGATCGGGTTGCCGTCTTCATCTCGGACGCGGGCTATGGTCCGCTCTTCTTTCCAATTGTTGTATACGCCGATAAAGCCCCAATAACCGCCGCCGATACTCACGCCGGCTGCTGCTCCGCCCACGACGATCAGTCCGAACCCGGCGGCACCCGCTGCCGTGTAGGCAATCGCCCGCTGTCGCCGCCGTCCGAATTGATCGCCGTACCGCCAGGCCGCAAATTCCGGCCGCTGCGGCTCGCCGATGCGGACCAATTCCAGTCCTTCGGATAGTCTGGCGAGTCCTATTTCGTCGGTCGATACGCGGAGTCGAGTGTCACGGAACCGTCGCTCGCAGGCTTCGATTGCCTCCCAACGCGTCTCTAGCGGAGACAGGTTCCAGCGGTCACACCTCCGACATACAACCCACAGCCGACCCTTTGCCGCGTCGAATGCCAGTCGCCGTCCAACCGGGAACTCCTCTATAGCTTCGTTGTCGCCCAAGGGGCGATTACAGAACAGGCAGGTGGAGTACATGACTCCTCATACGTTCGGGTGAACTGTCGTGATCCATCGCTCACTAATGAATACCCGGACAGCAACCCCGGTATTCTGGTTGCGTACCGTCCATGTACCGTTAGATTGACGCCGCTTCATGGGGATAGGGAAGCAGTGCTGTGCGCGCCTCCGTCAATTTGGCGGGGGCGAACTAGTCCCTGCAAGATATCAATGCCTGCTCGGGTGGCGGAATTGGCAGACGCGCAGGATTCAGGATCCTGTGGGAATAATATCCCGTGGGGGTTCGACTCCCCCCCCGAGCACTCGTCGGACCTGCCCAGGTGGC
>JBDHMQ010000252.1:0-5238 GCA_039656095.1 Gemmatimonadota bacterium
ACATACTCGTGCTCGCCATCGACCGTCTGAAATCGCACATCAAACGCCTGCGCAAAATTCTGCCCCAGGTAGTGGCTCGTACCCGCCTGCAACGCCTTATTGTCTTTCATCAGCGCTTCGCAAGAGAACGTGTCCACAGCTCCGGCAAACCGCTCTGAGGCCGTCTTCTTGCCGGTATGAACGGGCATCGCCATCCATTCTTCCATGAATGTCCGATAAATCCCGAGCATCCGCATGGTTTCTTCTCGCGCATCTGCCTCATCGACATGCGCGGTATGCCCCTCCTGCCAGAGGAACTCCGTCGTTCTCAAGAACGGCCGTGTCCGTTTCTCCCACCTAACTACATTGGCCCACTGATTCAGCAAAACAGGCAGATCACGGTACGAATCGATCCAGTCCGCTACGATGGGCCAGATGATCGCCTCAGATGTGGGACGCACGACGAGCGGCTCCTCAAGCCGAACTCCGCCTGCGTGCGTAACGACCGCGGTCTCGGGAGCAAATCCCTCGACGTGATCGGCCTCCCGGTCCAGAGCTGATTGTGGGAGAAACAGTGGGAAGTAGGCGTTTTCATGCCCCGAGTCCTTGAACATGGCATCCAGCGCGCCCTGCATGAGCTCCCAGATCCGGTATCCGTATGGTCGGATCACCATACACCCTCGAACTGGCGAGTGCGCGGCGAGTTCGGCCTTAAAGACGATCTCGTTGTACCAGGCAGAAAAATCGTCTGCCTGTGATGTAAGCTTCTTGTCGTCCGCCATTTATGCCGCCTTGTCAGTCTCTTGTATGTATCAGGTCATCGATGGCGATCCGTTGCTCGTCGCCGGATTTCAAGTCTCGAATCAATACCACTCCAGCAGACACTTCGTCTGGACCTATCACGATGGCTCGTTCTGCCGCGACCTGGTTCGCCACCTTGAATTGCCGACCGACGCTTCGACCCGCGAAATCGTATACTACTCTTCGTCCTGCGTTGCGGAGTTGGTGAGCAATCTTGAGCATCAGCGGTCGCTGCTCCGCGGTTACGCAGATCAGGAAGTCCTGTACTGCTGACTCGGCTTCTGGCAGGAGCCCCCGCGCCGCGATCAGCTCTCCAAGAACTACATCCCCCATTCCGAACCCGAGTGCCGGAAGATCCGGACCGCCGATAGCTGCCAGTAGTCCGTCGTACCGGCCGCCTCCACAGATCGCCCGGAATTCGCCGGCCCGGTCCCATACTTCGAACACCGTCCCCGTGTAGTAGGCCAGGCCTCGCACCAGTGTCGGATCGAAACGGACAAACCCGCCGAGACCAAGCGCATCCAGGTGATCGAAGATCTTCCGCAGGCTTTCAGCCGCCAGCTCGACTTCCGGAGACGGGTCGAAAGCCTCGACGAACCCGTCAAGCGACATCTCAGGCTGTTCACTGAGCGACAGAATATGTTCGATCGCAGAGTCAGGTGCGCCCGCCTTCGCGAGTCGCTCGCGGAGGACCGATGCCTCCTCTTTATCCAAACGGTCGATCGCCGCAAATGCTTGCTCCAGACCTTCCTCCGGCAAGCCGAGGCCGAGGAGTACCGTAGCAACCAGCCGACGGTCGGAAACACGCACGACTACATCCTGCTGACCGAGGCCGAATTCCCGCATTACATCGATCGCGGCTGCTATGAGCTCCGCATCCGCCATCTGTCCAGGCTCACCTACGATGTCCATGTTCAGCTGAAAATGTTCTCGGAGTCTGCCCTTTTGCGGCCGCTCGTAGCGGAATAGTTGCGGAGTGGAGAACCAGCGAATCGGTTTTGGCAGACCGGCCGCGCGGGCACCGACCATGCGCGCGAATGTGGGGGTCATCTCTGGGCGCAACGCTACGTCGCGCCCTCCCTGGTCGGTAAACGTATACAGCTGCCCAACGATCTCCTGACCTGATTTGCGAACATACAGATCTAGCGGCTCCAGCGGAGGCCCATCGTATTCCTCAAAGCCGTAACGCTCAGCAACCCGACGCCACCCCTGAAGAATGTATGACCTGATCCGCATATCCGAAGGATAGAAGTCGCGAAATCCCGGCAGGCTCGAGAGCTCCATCTAGTTAGACGGTCGCCGTGCAGTATTGGTCGTAGGCGGTCCGGAGGTCTGCCGCTATCTCGCCAGCTTCTCGACCTTCAATCTGGTGCCGCTCAAGCATGAACACATGCTCACCATTACTGAACAGAGCGATCGATGGGCTGGACGGCCGGTAACCGGGCATGTGCGATCTCGCCTGCTCCGTCGCCTCGGCCTCTTGCCCGGCAAACACGGTAACGATGCGGTCAGGCTGAGCCTCATGACCGGTGGCAATGGCGACCGCCGGCCGCGCGTTTGCGGCTGCACACCCGCAGACCGAATTCACAACCATGAGCACTGTCCCTTCGGAACCAATCGCTTCATCTACTGCTTCCGAATTGAGCAACTCGGTGGCGCCGAGTCGCACGAGCTCATCGCGCATCGGCCTCACCACCTCGGGATCATATTGCATAAAGACACATCTCCTGTTCAGTCACGATTCAGGTCTATTAAATTTCGCATCTGGCGACCCGTACGGCGGGGAGCATAACACCCCGCGACAATCGGTCAAGCGCGGCCGTTTCTTCGCAGAGCGTCCCCAACTGTATGGCACGATCCCGCCACGAGAACCGTTCCCTTCCCGGCACCCTCTCGAGCCATCGCCAGCGCCCTGTCAAAGTCAGCAATTACTTGGATTGTCGCCTGGCAATCCAGTCCCTCGCAAGCGACGAACGGATCCCACCGGCGATGCACAGGCCCGGACGGGGCAATGGTAAATACCGCGGCCTCCGTTACGGCCAGCAAAGGAGCGAGAACTTCCGGCCAGGTCTTGTCTCCCAGCACGGCTCTCCCAGCACGGCCGCGACCAAGACAATCGGCCTGGGAAGGTTACTGGACTGAACCAGATCGGCGAGGGCCTTCGCTGCGGCTGGATTATGAGCGATATCATATACCCAGGTTCCATCGGCTTCTGTCTCGACCTGGAACCGGCCCGGCCAGGTGATCGACTTCACCCCAGCAATGATGTCTGCATCGCTGAGTCCGCCAGACGTGAATGAATCTGTGGCAGCTATTGCCAGAGCCGCATTCGTTACCTGGTGTACGCCTGACAGCGGTGTGCATAGACGTACAGGCGCCGAACGATTTTCAGACCGAAACGTGAAGGCTGAACCGTCGTCGCCGGATTCCACATCCGTCGTTTCGAAATTTGACCCGAACACCTGAACGACTGCCCCCGACTCCCTGGCGACTTCCAGCAGTACCGATCCAACTGCGCCATCCACAGGGCCGATAATCGCCGTGCCGCCGCGACGGAAAATTCCAGCCTTCTCCCTCGCGATCGACTCAAGATCCGTCCCAAGGTAGTCAGCATGATCGTGGGCTATGCTGGTTACTACAGACACTCCGCCATGAAGCACATTGGTTGCATCGAGTCGTCCGCCAAGACCCACCTCGACTACGGCTGAGTTCAGGCCGGCCGTCGCAAAAGCCGTAAAGGCTAATGCTGTCGTTGCCTCGAAGAATGTCGCGTCAGTCTTATTGGCGAGCGGCAGGACTTGGTTTGCGCAGGACTCAAGCAAGTCTGCCGATGCAGGCATTCCATCAATGACAATGCGTTCGGAGAATGCAACCAGGTGAGGGGATGTGTAACGCCCGGTTCGGTAGCCACCGGCACGAAGCACCGCATCCGCTGTGACGACGACCGATCCCTTCCCGTTCGTCCCGGCAACATGTATCGCCCGCAGGTCGCTCTCAGGGTGCCCCAGACTCTCAAGCATGAACTGGATCCGCTCAAGACCCCATTTCACTCGCTCGGTCGGCTGCCGCGCCAGAAGTCTGGCGAGAGCAGGCCCGGGCGGTGCGTCCGATCGGGTCAGCACATGTGGGCCAGGAGTCCTGACACCGTCTCCTTCAGGGCATGCCGGGAAACGATCCGGTCAACCATACCGTGCTCATGGAGGAATTCGGCAGTCTGGAACCCGTCAGGCAGGTCCTGCCGAATCGTCTCCTTGATCACCCTGGGCCCGGCGAAACCAATGAGAGCACCCGGCTCGGCAAGGTTTACGTCTCCAAGCATGGCATAACTGGCGGTCACCCCTCCAGTGGTGGGATGGGTCAGGATGCTGATGTACGGCAAGCCCGCTGCTGCAAGCCGATGCAGCCCGGCAGACGACTTCGCCAACTGCATCAGTGAGAAAATTCCTTCCTGCATTCGCGCTCCACCGCTGGCAGACACGATCAGAGCCGGGGCGTTGCGCTCGACAGCGCCGTCGAGCAGGCGCGCAATTTTCTCTCCGACTACGGAGCCCATCGAACCACCGATAAAGCTGAAGTCCATGATACCGCCACATACGAGCCGGCCATTGATTCGACCGGCTCCCGCCAGCATGGCATCATGCGTGCCGACCTTAGCCTCGGCCGTTTTGATTCGCTGCTCGTAGGGCTTTGAGTCGACGAAACCGAGGGGATCCGAGGAACGCAGGTCGGCCCCGAATTCCAGCTCGAACCCATCGTCGAACAACAGATCCAGATAGTGTCCGGCAGAGATACGGAAATGGTGCCCGCACTCGGGGCACACGCGATCGTTCTCCTCGAGTCGCCGCACGTACAGCGCAGACCCGCAACCATCGCACTTCTCCCAGACGTCAGCCGCGAGTTCGCGCTTCTGGCCGACGAGGGGTTGTTTTTCCTTCCGAAACCAAGCCATCGGGGCTCCGTTTGGGGGATGGATCCGACACTGGCCCGGAACGGATCTGTCCGTCCGGGAAGGCCGCCAATATAATCGGCGGCCCCGATTCCTCAACAGACCCAGGCCTCCTGAGAACCCCCTAGCCTTCGGTGGCTACCCGGGACGCCAGTCCCACACCGACAAACGTCATCAGGAGAAAACTTCCCCCATAGCTCAGGAAAGGAAGCGGAAGACCCGTGACCGGCATCAATCCAACGGTCATTCCCACATTGATCAGGAGATGGGCGAACCAGACCGCAAACACGCAAAACACGACGATGCCACCAAAGTCGTCTGATGATCGGACTGCGACGCCAATCAGTCGACGGAGGAGCCAGGCGTAAAGGGCCAGGAGGATAAAGACGCCGATGAAACCAAGTTCTTCTCCAACAACCGAGAAAATGAAATCCGTGTGCTGCTCGGGCAGGAACGACAGCCGTTTCTGTGGTCCTCCACCAAATCCCTGTCCGAAAAAGCCGCCCGACCCG
>JBDHMQ010000253.1:0-4641 GCA_039656095.1 Gemmatimonadota bacterium
GTGCTGGAGGTCCTGGGTTCAGATGCCGGTGTACGATACGTGCCGTTGCCGACCGACGACCCGAAAGTACGTCGGCCGGATGTGACAAGGGCGCGGAATATCCTCGGCTGGGAGGCCAAGGTCTCCCTTCGCGAGGGACTCGAGAAGACAATCGCATACTTCAGTGGTTTGAGAGACAGCGGTGATCTCAGTGTTCCGCCAGTCTTGACGGAAGATCAGGCATGATCGACGAATCCGCAGGACTCCGCAGACTATCTGTTGTCATGCCTGTGTATAACGAACAGGAAACGGTCGAGAAAATCATTCGCCGGGTCGCCAGTACGACGCTGAAAGCTGAGTTGGTGGCTGTCGATGACGGATCCTCGGACGGATCCCTCGAGATTCTCCGACGACTCGAGTCAGAGGGTCTGGTGGATAGTGTGATTGTGCACGAAACCAACCGCGGTAAGGGAGCTGCGCTCGCAACGGGTTTCGCTGCCGCAACCGGAGATTTCATTATCGTGCAGGACGCCGATATGGAATACGATCCGGCTGAGTATCGAAAGCTGCTTGAGCCGATCCTGGACGATCGCGCGGACGTTGTATTCGGGTCGCGCTTCCTGGGCGGTGAACCGCATCGCGTACTCTATTTCTGGCACTACGTAGGGAACCGTTTTCTCACTTTGATGTCCAACATGGTGACCAATCTGAATCTTTCGGACATGGAAACCTGCTACAAGTGTTTTCGTCGAGAAGTTCTGGATGGTCTGGTCATCGAGGAGCGGGGGTTCGGTGTCGAGCCAGAATTGACTGCCAAGGTAGCTGCAGGTGGTTGGAGGGTGTACGAGGTGGGCATTTCGTATAGTGGACGTACCTACGCCGAAGGCAAAAAGATCGGATGGAAGGATGGGTTCCGTGCGATCTACTGCGTCCTCAAATATGGCCTGTTTCGCCGAGGGTCCGGGCCAGCTCCGTCCGTGACGGACGGAACTGCCGGCTGATCACGTGAGCCCTATCCTCGCCTTGTTCCGGATAAGCCCCCGGATGCTTGCGGTGTTCGGAACACTGGTCATTCTTGCTGCCGCGTGTACGGGTGGTCCGGACGGCGCTACCGAACGAGGCGATCGACTCCTTGCCGCCGGTTCGGTGGATGAAGCGATTGCCGAGTACAAACTCGCCTTGCGACAGCGTGGTGAGGATGCCGATGTTCTGGTCCGCCTCGGTAGCGCGTACGGCCGGAGAGGTGAGGTGGAGGCAGCATTGCAGTATTTCCGCCGCACTCTGGAGCAAGACTCGGGCTACCGGGATGCCGTCGCGGTCGAGTTGACGGAAGCGGCTCGCGTCGCCCGCGACGAAGGATCGCTCGACAATATGGCCAGGGCGCTCGAAATGGTTCAGCCTATGGGAACCGAGTATCTGCCCCTGGACTTGAAGCTTGATCTGGCTGAGCATTACATAGCAGTCAGCGATTACAGCCGCGCGTTGCCACTCTACATTTCGGCGCTCGGGTCGGGTGAAACCGGTCCGGAAACCTGGCTGGCTACGGCTCGGGCGTTTCAGGAGAGTGGCGGGTGCCGTGAGGGTCTGGCGTATTTCGAGCGTTTTCTCGAGAGTCCGGCAGCCCGTCGTGGAGCCGGGTCGGCATCACGCTGGCAGTATGGGCAGTGCCTGTTTGAAGTTGCGGAGCAAGACCGTGTGGCCGGAAGGTCAGCGCCGGCTCTAAAGAGACTGGACCTCCTGATCGGCCAGGGGGTTCCAAGAACATTGCTCGACCGGGCTCATTTTTCACGAGGAGAAATCTTGCGTCGGGTCGGAAATCTTGATGCTGCACAGTTAGATTATGAAAAAGTTCTGGACCTGAATCCGGCTCTCACCGGGCCGTTGGTCCGGGTAGCGCAGGAAAGAATCCGCGAAATTCGCTACTGGAAACCATAAGAACTCGTGACTGAATCACCATACAGAAGATCCCTGCTCCCTCGTATCTCACGTGTGGCCGTGCTGGTGGCGGTGGCGCTCCCACTGGGTTGTGCTATCGCGCTTCCACCCGACGACGCGACACCTACCGAGAGATTTCACTGGTCCACCGCCAGGTTCGACGACGAAAAATACGCAGATGCGGTTCGGGGTTTCCGTGACTTGCTGTTTCGCGAGCCGCTTCATGCGACTGCAGACAGTGCCCGATTCCTGTTGGCGGAGGCCTACCTCCGTACGAATCAGCAACTGCTGGCGGCGAACGAGTTTCGGATGCTCGCTACAAACCGACCGAACACCACGATAGCCGATGATGCTCAGTTCGGGATGTGTCGTGCGTACTGGGAGTTGTCTCCATCGGTTGCCAGAGATCAGGAATACACGCGGCGGACAGTCGACTCCTGCACCCGTCTTATCGAGTTTTTTCCGCGGAGTGAATTGGGCGATGATGCCCGATCAATGATCGGTGAAGCCCGTGAAAAGCTGGCGGCAAAGCAGGCTCGTGTCGGCTCCTGGTATTACGGGCTGAAGCTGTACGAGTCTTCAATCATTTATTTTGAATCACTCGTCCAGGAGTTTCCGGAGACAGCCGTGATTCCAAGCGTGCTTTTGTTGCTCCATGACAGTTACTCCCAGGTCGGTTTTCGAGCCGAGGCCGAGGCAGTTCGGGATCAGCTGTTGGCCCGCTATCCGGACAGTGAGGAGGCGCGGGCCTTCGCCAGCGAGCCGACGGACGCTTCGGGCGAATGAATCAGAGCCGCCCGCTGGGAGTGTTTGGCGGTGCATTCGACCCCCCGCACATCGGGCATCGGGTAGTCGCGTTGGACGTGTGCGAACGACTTGAGCTCGACCGGCTGATCGTTGTTCCGACAGCTCAACCGCCTCATCGGGACACCGTCTTTCCGCCCGAGGTGTGAGTGATGTCGAATTCAAGAGCGATCAGGTCTCGTATACCGTTGACACTCTTGGCCTCATAAGACAAGCGACCGGGGCCACCAAGGTGTGGCTCGTCATGGGTTCGGATCAATACGCGGTGTTCGAAACCTGGCATCAACCGGAACGCATTCTGGAGCTCGCACAATTGGCTGTGATGCGGAGGGGCGACGACGACGTCCATCCAGATCCAAGGTTTCCGTTCGTTCCGGTAGACGTCACAAGGATTGACGTTTCAGGAGAGCGTATCAGAGAGCGGCTGATGGCTGGTCAGTCGATTCGCTATCTGGTGCCCGACTCCATTCGTGCCGAGATAGAATCAGAAGCAGAACATTTGATGGGACATAGACGGGTATGTTGAAGGGAATATTTAACGCGGTCATAGGCACTCGCTTCGACCGCGAAATGAAAAAACTACGGCCGATCGTCGACGCGATTCTGGAGCATGAAAAGGCGCTCGCGTCGGTCAGCGAAGAAGAACTGAAGGGTAAGACCCAGACCTTTCAGACGCGGATTCGTGATCGGGTAGAGGCGATCGAAACGGAGCTCGCGGAACTCAAGGACCAGCGGAGACACACCGAAGAACCGGCAGACCGGGAGCGGCTCACACAGCGCATGGCTGAGGCCGAGGATGAACTTCGCAAGACCACCGACGAAATTCTGGATGAAATCCTGCCCGAAGCGTTTGCGGTTGTTCGCGAGGCCTGCCGCCGCATGCTGGATAGTGAAATCGAAGTTACCGGAAATAAGCTGCGCTGGGAGATGGTCCCATATGATGTGCAGTTGATCGGCGGCATTGTCCTGCATCAGGGCAACATCGCCGAGATGGCGACGGGTGAAGGAAAGACACTGGTCGCAACGCTGCCCCTGTACCTGAACGCGTTAGCCGGCAAAGGTGCCCATCTCGTTACGGTCAACAACTATCTGGCTCGACGCGACTCCCAGTGGATGGGAACGGTCTACAAGTACCTGGGCC
Organism: Gemmatimonadota bacterium; assembly: GCA_039656095.1. GTDB lineage: Bacteria > Gemmatimonadota > Gemmatimonadetes > Palauibacterales > Palauibacteraceae > JARFPW01. The sequence goes on from JBDHMQ010000253.1 coordinate 3,860, forward strand.
TCACCGTCGGCTGCCTCGATGATACGCAGGCCGGAACACAAGAGCGTCGGGCCGCTTATGGGTGTGACATTACCTATGGAACCAATAACGAATACGGTTTCGATTATCTTCGCGACAACATGGTCGTGCGACTCGAAGATCGAGTGCAACGTCCGCATCCTTACGCGATCATCGACGAGGTCGACTCGGTATTGATCGATGAGGCTCGTACGCCACTGATCATCAGTGGTCCGGTGGGTACGGCCGACGACCAGCAGGTTTACAAGAAGCACAACGCACAGGTCGCCTCCCTCGTGCGCAAGCAGAGAAACATCGTCAACCAACTGGTAGCGGCCGCCGAGGAGGGCTGGCGAAAGCTGGAGGCGGAGGACGAGGATACGGGTGAGTTCACGGTCGGCAAGAATCTACTGGCCGCACAGCGCGGCGGTCCGAAAAATAAGCGTCTGCTGAAACTGCTGAATGAGACCGGTGTCAAGCAGTTGCTACTGAGGACCGAAGGCGTGCTGATCCGCGATAAGTCACTCGCCGAGGTGGACGAAGAGCTTCTGTACACGACCGACGAGAAGGGTCATACGATCCAGCTCAGCGACCAGGGTCTGGATGTACTGAGCCCCGGCGATCCAGAAGCTTTCGTGGTTCCTGATATCTCCGAAGCCGTCAAGAAGATTGATGACGACGAAAAGTTGTCTGCAGACCAGAAACGGGAACACGTCCAGGATCTCGAACGGGAGTATGCGGAGAAGTCCGAGCGAATCCACATCATCCATCAGCTCGTCAAGGCT
>JBDHMQ010000254.1:0-2856 GCA_039656095.1 Gemmatimonadota bacterium
CGACGGCCGACAGGTGCTGCCTCCATCGGTTGTCGCGGACGCCCACACGGTTGTTGCGGATAACGACGACGCCTGGGGTCCTTTTTCGCGAGACGGATACGGGCTTGGTTGGCACGTCGGTGAGTTCGACGGATCGCGGCAACTACACCACTTCGGAGGCTTTCCCGGGTTTCACACACACGTTTCGTTCATGCCCGATGAAGGAATTGGCGTAGTAGTGCTGGTAAATGATTCAGGGCTTGGAGCAGGGCTCGCTACCTCGGTAGCCTCTTTTGTATACGATGCGTTTCGAGGGCTCGATAGTCTGGACACGCGTAGCGCCGATTACTTGAGTGAGCTATCGGAGCGGGGTGAGAGCCGCCGCGATCGCATTCGCGCCGACCGGGAGCGTCGGGCTGGCCGATCACAGGTGCTGCCACATCCGCTCGAAGCCTATGCAGGTATCTACGAAAGCCCCGGACTGGGGAGAATGCTCTGGACGATCCGTGATGGTCGGCTCCATGCTGCGATCGGTCTCGCACAGAGCATCGTTGAGGTGTACAACGGTGAGAAGAACCAGCTACGTGTCGAATTGACCGGCAGCGGGATGGTCGTAGCGTTCGAGTTCCCTGAAGGTGCGGACAGGGCAGCCGCTCTGAGTGTTGCCGGCGAGCGGTTCGTGTACACAGGCGAGTCGCCTGGCACTTGGTGACAAAGTAAAGCGTTTGGCAATGCGGTAGCGGTGGGCATATCTTCGCGGTTCGCGCAGGAGCACCACCCTGTCCAGGAATCCACGCTGAGCGACCTTAGCCGGACCGACCTTCAGTCCATTCTACGGTATATGCTCCTGACCAGGGGGCTCGAGGAGCGACTCGAGACCCTGTTCAAACAGGGGCAAATCGTCGGAGGGCTCTACCGCAGCCTGGGCCAGGAGGGTACGGCCGTTGCCAGCGCCTGGGCACTCGGCGACGGTGACTGGCTGGCACCCTCGATTCGGGACATGGGAGCGCTGTTTGTCCGCGGACTCGATGTCCGTGACATGTTGCGCCAATACACGGCGCGCGGAACGTCTTTGTGCGTCGGCAAAGACAGCACCACCCATTTCACTGTCCCTGAACTTGGACTTCTCGGTCCGATCAGCCCGCTCGGCACTCAACTCTGCGTGCTGAATGGCGTCGCACTCGCGTTCAAGCAGCGTAGTCAGCCGAACGTCTGCATGACCTACCAGGGCGAAGGGGCGAGCCGGACGGGAGCGTCCCACGAGGGATTCTCCCTGGCAGCGGCGCTCGATCTGCCGATTGTCGTGTGGCTCGAGCACAACCGGTGGTCGTTCGGCACCCAGAGTCACAAGGAATCTGCGGTAGCAGACTGGTTGGATACTGCCCGGATGTACGGCGTTCCCGCCGAGTCCGTGGATGGCAATGACGTGTTGGCGGTGTATTCCGCTTCCCGCACGGCTGTTGACCGGGCCCGTCGCGGTGACGGAATGACGATTCTTGTGGCCGAGACGTACCGGATGCTGGGCCATGCACAGCACGACGCGCAGAAGAACGCTCCCCCGGTGGAGCTCGAGGAGTGGCGCACGCGAGATCCGATTGCTCGCTGCGAGGCTGAACTCCGCGACCTTGGAACCACCGATGAAGGTCTCGAAACAATCCGAGATGAGGTGAGTCTCGAGCTAACGGAGGCTGTCGACGACGTCCTGTCAGAACCTCCCCCCGAAGGTGAGGATGCCTTGACCCGCGTGTATGACGCATCAGAACTGGACCCGTCCGTTCCCTGGACCCGCGGTCCGGTTTCCGGATACGGCGACAGAACGACCCATGTGGTGGTTGTGTCGTGAGCGAGCTTCGCGAGACGACGTACCTGGAAGCAATTCGCGATGCGATGGCAGAGGAGATGCGCCGGGACGACCGCGTTTTCATGCTCGGTGAGGACATTGGCGTCTATGGCGGGGCATTCAAGATCACCGAGGGCTTCCTCGATGAATTTGGCCCTGACCGCATCATCGATACACCAATCAGCGAAGCTGCAATCGTCGGGGCGGCGATAGGTGCGGCACATATGGGACTCAGGCCGATCGCCGAGATGCAGTTCATTGATTTCATCGCGCCAGCCTTCGACATGATCGTCAACTTCGCCGCAAAGTCGCGCTATCGGACCGGAATTGGGGCGGGCATCGTCATTCGCGGACCCTGTGGCGGCGGATCACGCTCGGGGCCGTTTCACTCCCAGAATGTTGAGTCCTACTTCGCCAATGTCGCCGGCCTGAAGATGGTGGCGCCGGCCACAGCCCGCGACGCGAAAGGACTGCTCACTGCGGCGATCCGTGATCCGGATCCCGTTCTGTTTTTTGAGCACAAGTTTCTCTATCGGCGTGTCAAGGAAATGCTTCCCGTAGGCGAAGAAATCGTTGTGCCCCTGGGTGTGGCCCGTACGCATCGCGAGGGCTCTGACCTCACCATCGTTACATACGGCGGAATGCTGTACAAATCGGCAGAAGCGGCGGAGAAAATTGCGGACGAAGACGGTGCGACGGTTGAGGTAATCGACCTGCGTACGATTCGCCCCCTGGATACCGATGCGATCGTGGCGAGCGTCAAGAAGACGGGTCGGCTGCTAATCGTGCACGAGGCGGCACGGTTTGGAGGGTTTGCGGGTGAAATCACTGCCCAGGTATGCGAACAGGCGTTCGAGTGGCTGGATGCGCCGGTCCGACGCGTGACCGCGCTGGACACGCCTGTCCCATACGCGCCTGAGCTTGAGGACTATTACCTGCCACAGGTTGATGACATTACCGCTGCAGCCCGCTGGCTGTTGGCGTACTGAACCGAAACACGGGAAGAGCGAGATGGCCAAGGTTGACGTAATCATGCC
>JBDHMQ010000255.1:0-4337 GCA_039656095.1 Gemmatimonadota bacterium
CGGGTCCAACTCATTTCAGATATGTGAACGAGTCCCTCGACGCCCTTCTCAAGTTCGATAAACGCACCGTAGTTGGTGATCGACACAACGCGACCACGTACGCGGCTTCCGACCGGGTATTTCGCAGCGACGTCTTCCCATGGATACGCCTCGAGCTGCTTGAGACCCAGCGAGATCCGCTCTCGGTCCCAATCGATGTCGAGAATCTTGATCTCTAACTCGTCACCGATCTGACAGATTTCAGACGGATGCCCGATTCGACCCCAGGACATGTCCGTGATGTGCAGAAGTCCGTCCATTCCGCCGAGGTCAATGAAAGCACCGAAATCGGTGATGTTCTTGACGACACCGGCCCGCAGTTGACCAACCTCCAACTCATCCTTCAGCTGGTCCCGTTTACCTGCACGCTCTTCTTCAAGAATCACTCTCCGGCTCACGACGATGTTCCTGCGCCGCTTGTTGAGCTTCAGGATCTTGAAGTCGTACTCGTGGCCAATGAGATCGTCGACATTCGGCACACGTCGCAGGGCAATCTGCGAACCAGGCAGGAACGCATCCACCCCCATGAGGTCGACCGTGACACCGCCCTTAATCTTGCGCTTCAGCATACCCAGCACAGCCTGATCGTTGTCGAACGCCTCTTTGATTTTCTCCCATACACGGAGGAAGTCGGCCTTCTTCTTAGACAACACGACTACACCGTCGTTGTCCTCAAGGCTCTCGAGGAACACCTCAACCTCGTCACCCGGCTGGAGCGATTCGGGATCACGAAATTCATCCAGGGGAACCGCGCCCTCAGATTTGAATCCGACATCGAGAATGACAACGCTGTCCGTCTTACGAAGGACATTGGCTTTTACGATCTCGCCCTCGACGATATCGCTCAGCGTATCCTCGTACATGGCCAGCATTTCGTCGAACTCATCGTCCGAGTATTCGCCTGCCTCGAGGTCTTCGATGGTCATGCCGGCGCCTGCCATGCCCATCACCATGAGCATTTCAATCTCGGCTTCAGCAGAATCATCGTGTGTCGGTTCCAGAACTTCAACGGTCGTGGCCTCTTCAGGCGCTGACGTCTCGGCGGTGGGTTCGACTGGGGTGTCCTGCGAGTCTTCTGTTTCCAGGGTGTCCGGCTCGTGGACGGGATCGGAATCGGTAGTGGTCTGATCGTTCATTGGAGTGTGACAACGGAAGGTTCAGGTTGATGCCCGGTTGCAATACGTCTACGAAAGCTCGGGAAAGTAGGCGTGATCCGAACCTTCGTCAACCGTCTGAAGGCACAATTTGCCAGTACAGTTCTACGATCTTCGCCACGACTTCCGGGCGCGTCAGATTTGATGTATCGACATCTACCGCGTCGGGCGACCGGCGTAAGGGAGCGATCTGGCGGGTAGCATCCAATCGATCACGTTCATCAAGCCGTAAAATCTCCTCCGACACACATCGCTCTGTGGACCCTGATTCCCGTTCAGCAAGCCTTCTCCGCGCCCGCACGTCTGCCGATGCTGTCAGGAAAATCTTAAGTGTCGCATCCGGAAATACCACGGTCCCGATATCGCGACCGTCCAGCACTACGCTCATATCTGCAGTAGAGGCTCGCAACGTGTCAGTAACCCGTTGTCGGACGTCTCTGCGAGCGGACACAACCGAGACTCCGGCGTTTACCTCCGAGGCTTGCAGCCAGTCTCCCGGAGAGAATCCGTCGACGAGTAATTCGAACTCAGGTGGCACGGGAGCGAGGGAGAGCTTGAGTCGAGACAGGCCAGACTCGAAGTCCCGATCGGATTGCCAGCCGTCCCGGAGCGCAATCCAGGTGATTGCCCGGTAAAGCAAACCAGAATTGAGATGGACAAATCCCAGCGTCGCTGCAACTTCATGTGCTGTCGTGCTCTTACCGGATGCAGACGGTCCATCAATCGCTATGATGCGAGTCTCGCTCATGCGATCTCCCCCACCAGCGAACAGGCGTTCCAGAATTTCGGATACGACACTGCCACACAGCTCGGATCGTCAATCTCCAAATCCGACCCGGGAACGACGGACATCACCCCGAGCGCCATTGCGATTCGATGGTCTCCATGGGTACGCACGGTCCCGTGTGGTACGAGGTCCGGGTTTCCCGAAATGATAAGGCCATCCGGCTTCTCTTCTACGGAAGCCCCGACTGCTTCGAGATTCTCTGCCAGCGCGGCAAGTCGATCTGACTCTTTGTAACGCAACTCGCCTGCACCCGAGATTTCAGTTTCTCCGCATGCCCTGGCCGCAAGCACAGCGATGAGTGGTATTTCATCAACCAGACCAGGTATCTGGTCCGCTTCGACTCGAACACCACTGAGTGGACCTGCAACTATTGACACGGAACCGACTGGTTCCCCGGCCCAATGGTCTCGGACTTCTATCTCAACTTCAGCGCCCATCTGCTCAAGCACATCCAGAAAGCCGGTCCTGGTCGAGTTCAGAAGAATGTCGTCAATTTTAATCGCCCGGCCGCGAAGGAGGCCGGCACCCAACAGGAATGCTGCCGAAGACGGATCACCGGGGATCCTGGTGTCGAGCGAGTGCATGCCGGACCGGCCGTCCGCCTCCAACTTCAAGTGTGCGCCTTTGCCTTCTAGCCCGTATTCCACCACGACACCGAGATGCACGAGCAATCTTTCAGTGTGGTCTCTGGATTGGCCGGGATCCCACATCTCGAATTCGACGCCGGCCCCTAGCGCAGCAAGCACGAGAGCACTCTTGACCTGAGCGCTCGAAACCCGTCCGCGATAGCGCAGCACTCTCAGGTTCCCGGACGCTCGCGCCTCGACGTCAATCGGTAGACGGTCTGAATCTCCCGCATAGGTGATGCGCGGCAACGACTCATCTCCATCAATCCGTGCCGCCAGGCCCAGACCCGCTACCAGGCCGGTAAGCAATCGGGCGGAAGTCCCACTATTACCACAATTCATGGTGACCGAGCCAGCCGGCCAATCCGACGGAGGCACTACCTCTGCACGCCCCGTCCCTTCCTGCCATTCAATCCGTACTCCAAGTGCAGTCAAAGCTGTCGCGGTGCTTCGCACATCTGCTGATTCTGGCAAACCTTCTATTACAGATCGCCCGGGGGCCAACGCGGCAATTATCAGGGACCGATGGGCGATTGACTTGTCACCGGGGACTTTCACCGACAATGCAGGTAGGGTCACTCTAGAGATTCCCGCAACGGAACCTCGATGGCCATACCGTCCTCAGCCGCGGTCACGGTCGGGAACACTTTTCTTGCCTCAGCCACCAGCCTCCCAGGTTGCTCGGAATATCGCGCGCTGAAGTGTGTCAGGATCAGGCGCTTGACGCCTGCGGCAGCCGCCACCTCAGCGGCTTCACGAGCCGTGGAGTGGCTGGTCTCATTAGCTCTTTGCAAGTCGTCACTACCAAACGTCGCTTCGTGAACGAGCAAGTCGGCTCCCTTCGCCGCATCGCGAGTGGCCTGGCAAGGCCTGGTATCCCCTGAATACACAAGGAGCCGCCCGGGCCTTGTGGGCCCGACAAAATCGCTTGCCCGAATTGTCTTGCCATCCGGCAGCACGACGTCTTCGCCGCGATGAAGACGCCCGAAAAGCGGACCCTCGGGCACCCCCGCCGCGCGCACCTGGTCAACATCAAATCGACCAAGCCGGTCGGCCTCAATGAGCGCAAATCCCAGAGACGATGCCGTGTGGTCCGTCCGAAAAGCCCTTACCGAATACTCGTCAAACGAGACTTGGTCTCCCGGCTTGAGGCCGTTGACCGCGACCGAGTACCCAAGGTGATCGCCACCAATCTGCAGTGCAGTCTCAAGAGCAGTCTCAGAGCCCGCCGGACAATGGACCGAGAGCTCTGCAGTCCGTCCCTGCAAACTCAGGGTCCGCAGCAGTCCCGGAAGGCCCAGGTAATGGTCCGCGTGCATGTGCGAAATGAATATGTCGCCCATGCTGAACCCGACGGTAAAGCGCATCATCTGCCGCTGGGTTCCTTCACCACAGTCGAATAGATGCAGGTCGCCCTCTCGCTGGATAGCCAGAGAGGAAACACCACGGCGTACCGTGGGGCGGGATGAAGACGTTCCAAGAAATGTCAGTCGTAGCACGGGCAGCAAACTATGTTCGGGGCACGTACTGTGCATCGGATGGCTCGATGCAGATGAACGGTGAGGTAGTGATTGCCGTTGAATATGCGTTCGTGCCGTATCTTTGCGGTTGACGAGGAACGACGTTTCCGGCCCGCTGTCAGGGCGAAAGGCTGATACACCAGCAGAATGCAAGGCGACCGACCCCGGCAGGGATATGATCTCCTCACCCTGCTTCGGAAAATGGAGACCC
>JBDHMQ010000256.1:0-2833 GCA_039656095.1 Gemmatimonadota bacterium
GGATGATGGACTCTTCCGGGGGGCCGGATTTGCTCGAAATTGGCGACAAAACATTCACCTCGCGCCTCATCGTCTGCACGGGAAAATATGCGAGTCACGAGGAGACGGTAGCTGCAATTCGCGCGTCCGGAGCTGAAATGGTGACAGTTGCCGTGCGCCGCGTGGACCTTGACGCGACGAATGAGGAAAGTTTGCTGGCGCATCTCAGCCCCGAGGAATTTTTCCTGCTTCCCAATACGGCAGGATGTTATTCGGTGGATGACGCCGTGCGCTACGCACAACTTGGCCGTGCTGCAGGGCTTTCTAATTGGGTAAAGCTCGAGGTGATAGGCGATCAGGAAACGTTACTACCTGACGTTGAGGCCCTGCTCGAAGCGACTCGGCTGCTGGTTGGCGAAGGGTTTGTCGTGCTCCCGTACACAAATGACGATCTGATCACAGGCCTCAAGCTGGAAGACGCAGGGGCTGCTGCCGTAATGCCGCTCGCATCGCCAATCGGGAGCGGGCTTGGGATGCTCAACCCGGTAAACATCAGGATCCTAAAGAGCCGGCTCCGCGTCCCGGTAATCGTGGATGCCGGCGTTGGAACCGCTTCTGACGCCTGTTTGACCATGGAGCAGGGAGTGGATGGGATTCTCATGAACACAGCCCTGGCTGCTGCCGACGAACCGGTTCGAATGGCCCGGGCGATGCGTCTGGCAGTAGAAGCTGGCCGTGAAGCCTTCCTGGCCGGTCGAATGCCTCGTCGCGAATGGGCAGTTCCGTCCAGTCCTGGCGCGGGAATGCTCGCGTGATCGTCACGCGCAGCTACTGATGGCCGGACCCGGCGTCGCACCCCGTATCGCGGCGTACGGTGTTTTGCGCGACGTGTCGGATGGCGCCTATGCCGATCGGTCGGCAGCGATCCGATTCGAGGCGCTGTCACCCGCTGATCGTCGGCTGGCCCAGCAATTGGCGTTTGGGGCCATTCGATTGCAAGGACGCCTGGACGTCGAGCTGGCAGCGCTCGCAGACCGACCTCTGAACAGACTCGACCCTGCGGTTCTCGATGCACTCCGTCTCGGGCTATTCCAGATTCGGGAAACCAGGATTCCGGCTCATGCGGCCGTCAGCGCAACTCTGGATGCCGTTCGGGGAAATGTGTCGGCCGGTGCCCGCGGACTGTTGAATGCCGTGCTTCGACGGGCGTCGCGTGAAGGATTGAACGCGCAACTATTCCCGACGCTCGAGACAAACCCGCTTGGCCACCTGGTTGCGTGGGGCTCACATCCGGAATGGCTTGTCCGGCGCTGGCTGAACCGGTGGCCGCTTGCCGAGGTCTTGCGTCTGGTAGAGAATGACAATCGACCACCGTCCGTCACGCTGCGGCTACTGGACGGCCCCGTATCGGAGGATGAGTGGGAGCGACTCGCATCCGTCTGTCTGGAGCGGGTTGAGGGACATCCCCGCATGGCGCGGTTGATACAGGGTACGCCTCGGCACGCAATGCGTGAAGCGCACGCGATCGTGCAGGATCCCGCAGCTTCTTCTGTGGTAGACTATGTAAGCAAGAGCCTCGAGGGGCCGGTACTCGACGCATGCGCGGCACCGGGAGGGAAGACGCTTGGACTGTGGTTCGCTTCGCGGGCCAGGCCGATCATCGCTGCCGATGTGCAATTCGAGCGCCTGGGGCAGGTTCGGCGAGGCGCGGCTGCGGTAGGAGCCGAGCCCTTGATGCTGGTAATGGATGCCCGGTTCCCGGCGGCCCGGGCCGCGCAAAGCGTCATATTGGATGTACCCTGTTCGGGTACGGGAGTATTGCGTCGGAGACCTGATGCCCGCTGGCGTGCGACCGCGGGAAAGCTTGAAGCGCTGGTGCTTCGACAGCGGGAGTTACTGGAATCAGCTGCAGCGGTTGTCGAGCCTGGCGGACTGCTTGTATATGCGACGTGTTCGCTTGAGCCTGAAGAAAACGAGCAACAGGTTGACGGGTTTCTTGCCCGCCACCAGGAATTCGAACGAGACGCGGACAGGTGTGCAGACGGCAAGGACTTGTTCATAGCGCCGTGGAAAGACGAAACGGACGGCGCATTTGCATCGCGATTGAGAAAGAGACGGGACGGATGAGCTACACCAGGCGCCGAGGGTTGGGCGGACACCGGTCGGGGGAGGCCCGGACTGACACAAAGGGTAAGGGAACCGGCTCCGGAAAGCAGCGCGCAATCATTAGTTCGGGCGTCGTAGTCGCGCTCCTGCTAGTTGGATATGGGGCCGCAACCCTCTGGATGTCCCCAGCATCGGCCAACGCGGACGACGGATCGATCGTGCAGGTTCCCGACGTCGTCGGGGAGTCGGAGGCGAATGCCCGCAGCATGATTGAGGCGATCGGCCTTGAATACACGGTTCGTCGGGGTCTGGCGCACCGAGAGGCTCCTGAGGGAACCGTGCTGGCGCAAAGCCCGTTGGCAGGCCAGTTCGCCCGGCCGGGCGCGCCAGTGGACGTTACGCTGAGCCGTGGTCCGGAAATACATACATTGCCCGATGTGGCCGGATTGTCTGAAAGACAGGCGAGCATCGTATTGGAGCGCCTGGGTTACGACGTAGAAATTGAGCGGCGGGAAGATCCGATGGCGGCTGGTCGGGCGGTCGAGACCCGTCCCGGAGCCGGCACAGACCTGGAGGTTCCGAGTCCGTTGGTTCTGGTCGTGAGCGAAGGCGCGCCGATCGTTGTGATTCCTGACATGCTGGGGATGCATATCGACGACGCCTTGCAGATTCTGACCGAATCCCGGCTGGAACTCGGCTCGATTTCGTTCGATTCTGAGGCTCCCGAGGCACCCGGTAGAATCGTTGG
>JBDHMQ010000257.1:0-2829 GCA_039656095.1 Gemmatimonadota bacterium
TGGCCGGTTACGTAGCTGGCGGCTGGCGATACCAGCCAGGCCACGGCCTCGGCTATTTCTTCGACGCGACCCAATCGGCCCATCGGAATCGACGCCACGGCCTCTTCGGGAAACACCTGGGAGTCGATGAAGCCAGGCAATACGTTGTTCATCCTGATTCCGCTCGCCGCGTATCTCGCCGCAAACAGCTTGGTGAAGCCCGTGAGACCAGCCCGCAGTGTGGAAGATACCGGGTAGGTAGGCGACGGTTCGGCCGCGCCAGCCGTCGATATGTTAACGAACGCACCGCCCCCGATGGCTTCCATGTGCGGAGTTGTGATCCGGGCCATGCGCACCACGTTGAGCAACAGCAGATTGAGCCCAGCGTGCCAGTCGTCGTCGGACAGCGCAAGCAAGTCGCCCTTAACGGCATGGCCTGTGTTGTTCACCACAGCATCGACTCGGCCGTAGGCATCGACGGCTGCATCGACGAATCCTCGCAGATCCTCCGCGCTCGACACAGATCCGGCGAACGCGACGGCATTCAACTCGGAAGCGATCTCTTGCAGACCTTCTCCCCGGCTCATCAGCGCCAGGCGGTAACCGTCCTTTGACAGGCGGCGGGCGATGGCCGCTCCCATTCCACGGCTGGCCGCCGTAACCAGGGCGACCTTCGTCACAAGTACCTCGTGACGCTCTTCGGATGGGCCCTCTTATACGTCCGATACCACCGACAGATCGGATAAAGCAGGACCAAACTCATGGCTGTCGCGATTGTTGAGACGAGCAGGCCATTCTTCAAATGCATATCCAGCGATCGCGCCGACACCTCGAGAATGAAGATGTGGGCTACGTAGAAGAAGAACGCTGTCTGGCCGAACACGAGCACGGGATTGTTGTTGTTCACCTCATCACCCTGGCGCTTCTGAAGCACGAACAGTCCGGCCAGAATCACACACATCAAGCCAATTTCGAGTGCCACAAACGCTGCACTGGGAGGATACTTGCTCACATGCAGCCACTGGAGCAGCGAACCGTCGAGTCGCATCAGCTGCAGGTTTCCGAACGTGTTGAATCCACGCATGACGGCATACAGCGCGAGCAACCCCACTCCGGTCCCGGCCAGAAGGCGGACGGTGTCGGCATTCCAACCTTCCGACTCCTTCCGCTTGAGCAACCAGCGCCCGAACACCCAGCCGAACATCATCAATGCAAGCCACGGAAGGACGGGGTATCCAGCAACGAACGTGTCGGGAATGCCCAGCGACCCCCACGGTCCGAAGAATTCGAGGTTGGTATCAAACTGGCCGGCCCCGAAGAACAGGGCGCTGAGAATGGCAACTGGCTCGTTTGCGACGACCAATCCTTCCGGCAGGAAGAGTTCGGAAAGAAACAGAATCGCCATACCGGCGATCATGAGCGCCAGACTCGGCAGTCGCCGCATTAAGATCATCAAGATCATCGCGACACCGATCGCATACATAACCTGGAGAAGTATGGCGCCCGGGAACCAGAACTGGTTGATGAAGAACAGATCCACGCCGAGGATAATCAGCCCGCGGATCAGTAGATCTTTGTCGATGCTGCCTGCTGATACGCCGCGCTGCATTTTTTTCTCTATGCTGAGCGCGAGCGCGGTTCCCGCGAGGAACAAGAACGTTGGAGCACAGAGGTGACTGAGCCAGCGATGAAAAAATTGAAGCTGGTCAAGCGCCTGGCCGGGAACATATAAGAGCGCAGAGTCCGTGACGGGCCGGCCGGCGTTGTAAGCCGATGAACCGTGGTCGGTTGCCATCAGGATCATCACGATTCCGCGCATCCAATCGATTGCCGGAAGGCGTTTACTCATTTCAACTCCGTGGGAGAAAGGCGCTGGTTGGCGACTCCAATAAGCGGTACTCGTGCCTGCTCAAGCAACAGGGACCGTTCACGCAGAGGTGCTGGACACGTACTCCACGGACCGGCTGATGAGCTCGCGAAGTATGTCCATGTCCACATCAGACAGTTTATTGATGTAAAGGCATGAACCGCCTGTCTTATGCTTGCCGAGTTTCTTCATGAGGACGTCGTGTCGCTTGAACCCTGACATGATGTAGACCACCAGACTCGCCTTGCGTGGGGCGAAGCCGGCGACAAACCAGTCCCCTTCGCGACCGGAGTCGTACTTGTAATGATACGTGCCGAATCCGACCATCGTCGGCCCCCACATTGCAGGCTCTTCGCCCGTGATCTCCTGCATCATTTTGCACACGGTCATCGCATCATCACGGCGTCGGTCATTCTCGACGGATGCGAGAAACTCGTCGACGCTCACGTCTGTCGGCTTTGTCTTGTTTTCAGCCATCAGCTTGTCCTTTTTTGCCACTATGCGGGATTGAAGCAGGTGGTGCTCATACGGCCAGCGCGGTCCGAATATAGGGCAATGTACCGAAACTGCCTCCCCGGTACCGCAAAATGTTTGTTGACAGGTGGATGGTGAGTACCTAGCATCATCGACCATGATTTGCCACAGCTTTTTTGCGAACTCGTTTATGTTTGGGCGCCCCGTCGAATGGGCCGCCTCCAGGAGCGTACGCGACTAGCTGAAGCGGCGGACAATCCAGGATGGCGAGCGGCTCGTTCGAAACAGAACGGGCCGCTCTTTTTTTGTACCTACCACATCGGGGGTAGAACATGCTGATCGTGATGCGCCAGGATGCACATCCATCGGCGCGCGACGACGTTCGCGAGTGGATTGAATCTCGAGGATTGCGTACCCGGTCGTTTCAGGTTGGCGCCGAAGTCGTGCTCGCCTGCGGTGGCCCCGACGTGGAACTGGACCGCGATGCCCTGGCTGAATTCCCGGGAGTC
>JBDHMQ010000258.1:0-3154 GCA_039656095.1 Gemmatimonadota bacterium
ACAGCGCCATGATCGCCAGGATGATCACAATCGCCATGAGCAGCGGACCGGCAAACAACCAGCGCAGCACCCGGCTGTCGTATTTCAGATGCATGAAGAAGGACGCAACCAGGATAAACTTCGAGGTCGAAAGTACGAGCAGAATCGGAACGATGATCGGTCGAAGCGCTTCGAGATAAAACACCATTACCTCGACGCCCGTGATTACGGCTAGAACGAGTGCAACAAGAACGTAGGTCCGGTTGCCCGGATGCGCTCCGGAGTGATCGTGCTCGCCTGAATGACTCATCTCATCAACCTCGCATACATATTAGACAAGCAGGTAAATGACCGTGAACAGTACGATCCACACGACGTCCACAAAATGCCAGTAGAGACCTGCTACTTCTACGATTTCCGCCTTCTCCGGCCCAAGATTTCCCTCCGGCCCAAGATTTCCCTTTAGTTCCATCCCGAGCAACGACGAAAGCCAGATGACTCCGATCGTGACGTGCGCTCCGTGCGTGCCGGTCAGGAGGAAGAACGTTGCGCTGAACAGATTTCTGCTCAGACCCAATCCCTCATGAACGAAGTGGGAGAACTCGAGATACTGCCCTCCCAGAAATACGAGCCCGAGGACGGCGGTCGCGGCCAACCAGACAATGGTTCCGCGCCGGTTTCCCCTTTGGACAGCTGACAAGGCCAGCACCATGGCAAGACTGCTCATCAACAACACAAACGTCGTGACTGTGATGAATGGGATGTTCACCAGTTCTTCGGGATACGGTCCAACAACGCTCCGACCGCGGTATGCCAGGTACGCCGCGATCAACGATCCGAACAGCATGCATTCGGAACCGATGAACGTCCACATCAGCACCTTGCGGTTCGGGATACCGGTCGTCGTCTGGTGAGTGTCCATCACCGCTTCCTGGCTCAAGGTCTCACCTTTCCAATGGCTGAAACGCCCAGCCATAAATGGAGGCAACAAGCACAACTACACCAACCAGCGCCAGTGGCAGGCTGGATATCAAAGTCCCGGTGGCGGAGATGACCGGCCCGAGAGCCACCATGATCGGCCAACCCGACGGACTGGGCATCACCGGCTCAGGAATTGTCGAATCATCCGGACCCAGGTCGACTCCGTCTTCCCGCCACAATGGATCGCGTGCCCGAACTTCAGGAATCGTGCGGAAATTGTAGTGTTGTGGTGGCGATGTCAGCGTCCATTCGAGCGTTGGTGCGTCCCAGGGATTGCGACCCGCCGGCTCTCCTTTGCGAAGACTGCGGATCAGGTTCCAAACGAACACCAGCATCGACAAACCCAGTACCATTGATCCGACAGTCGAGACGAGATTCATCAAATCGAATCCCAGACCCGGCAAGTACGTGAATGTGCGCCTCGGCATGCCGTGCATACCCAGATAATGCATCGGAAAGAACGTCACATTGAACGAAATGAACATCAACCAGAAGTGCAACTTACCCAGGCCTTCGTGAAGCATCCGCCCCGTGACCTTCGGAATCCAGTAGTACAGCCCTGCGAATAGCGCGAATACGGATCCGCCGAACAGGACATAGTGGAAATGAGCCACGATGAAGTAGGTATCAGTCTGCTGGAGGTCCGTCGGTGGCGAGGCATGCATGATCCCACTCAGGCCACCAATGATGAACAGGGTGATGAATCCGATGGCAAAGTAGAGCGGCGTATCAAGCCTCAGTCGCCCACCCCACATGGTCGCGATCCAGTTGAAGATTTTCACCCCTGTCGGAATCGCAATCAGCATCGTACCGGCGCTGAAAACTGAATTGGCAATCGGACCGAGCCCAACTGCGAACATGTGGTGCGCCCATACCCCGAACCCGAGGAATGCGATCAAGATGCCCGAGTAAACAATGAACGGATATCCGAACAACGTCTTTCGCGAAAACGTCGGGATCACTTCCGAGATCACACCGAATGCAGGCAGGATGAGAATGTAGACTTCCGGATGCCCGAATATCCAGAACAGGTGTTGCCAGAGAAGTACGTCGCCTCCGGCCGCCGGATTGAAGAAATTCGTGCCGAAATTCCTGTCGAACAGCAGCATTACGAGACCAATCGTAATCGCCGGGAACGCCAGAATCAGCAAGAACGACGTAATCAGGGTCATCCACGTAAACGGAGGCATGCGCATGAGCCGCAAACCCGGCGCCCGCAGATTGATGATCGTCACGATGAAGTTCAGGGCCGATGCAATCGACGAGACTCCGAGCAAACTCAGACCAAGAACCCAGTAATCGATTCGAATTCCGGGGGAGTACTGCGTCGAGGTCAGATTCGCATATCCGAACCAGCCTGCGTCAGGCGCTCCACCGAATAAGAAGCTCGAGTTGAGAAACAGCCCGCCAAACAGGAATATCCAGAAGCTGAACGCGTTGAGTCGAGGAAAAGCGACGTCGCGCGCACCGATCTGTAGCGGAATCAAGAAATTGAAGAACGCAGAACTCAGTGGCATGACGGCGAGAAACACCATCGTCGTACCATGCATCGTGAACAATTGACTATACAGATCAGAACTGATCAGCGTGCTTTCGGGGGATCCCAGCTGAAGCCGGATGAGTAGAGCCTCCAGCCCTCCGATGAAGAAGAAGACGATTGCAGCCACGAAGTACATGACACCGATCCGTTTGTGATCGACTGTCGTGATCCAACTCCGCAGTCCGCCGGCGTATATACTGTGGCTCATTGGCGAATCGACTCCTACTGCAAGCTCAAGAGGTATGCCGCGAGCGACCGGACGTCCTCTTCGGCGAGCTGAAGGTTGGGCATCAGAGCCCCAGGCTTAATTGCCGTGGGATCCCGCAACCAGCGTTCCATATTTTCCGGCGTATTGTCCAGGATTCCGGCCGCGATTTTTCTTCGACTCCCCACGTGGGAAAGATCAGGACCCAGCAGACCCTGGGCCGATGTCCCATCGATACGATGGCAGGCAATGCATCCAGATCGCATCAGCACATCTTTGCCTTCATCGGCTAGAGCAGCGAGCGGGTCTCCCGCTTCAAGGCTCCCCGCAGGGCTCCCCTGCTGGCCCACCCAGCTGTCGAAATCAGCAGGAGAGTCAACGACGACTTCCAACTTCATCAGCGCGTGAGACAGTCCGCAAAATTCGGCACATTGACCAATGAATGTTCC
>JBDHMQ010000259.1:0-3122 GCA_039656095.1 Gemmatimonadota bacterium
CGCCGCGGCACCGACCTCGGATTCGAGAATTCCCCTCGTGAGCACCACCAGAACGTATGGCGCGCGATCCGGCGGATAGATGATCGCGGCGTCGTGGGCGATGCGGGTGATCCAACCCGTCTTGTTCGCGACACGGGTTCCCGGCGGAAGGCCGGCAGGGATTTGTTCCGTGAACTCCTGGTCGGCGAGGATCGCGACCATCTCGGTACAGTCTTCTGGCGTCAGTGGAGCGAGGGTCTCGTGCACGTCGCCCGCCTCGCAACTCGCGATCGCCGCCATCACGCGGGCCAGCGCCCGGGCTGATGTCGTGTTGCTCATCCCGGCCTCGTACGCCGGCGTGTCCTCGACGCCCCGCAGCACGTTCATGTCCGCCGCGCCGATCGCTGTCATCAACTCGCGTACCCTCGCCGCATCGACTTCTTCGATCAGCAGGTTTGTGGCGAGATTCGAGGAGCTGGCCGGGCTGAGCGAGTAGTCACTGCCGTCCAGGATGCTCGCGAATGAATTTCGGACGACGACCTTCTCACCGAGCGATCGCTCACCGGCCGCAGCCTGCCTGCCCAGCTCCAGCAACACCGGGACTTTCATCGTGGATGCGGCGTGCATGATGACGTCACCGTCCACGAACGCCTCGGTACCCGATTCGAGATCGATCACGGCGATGCTGACTTCCGCCGGAATCTCACTCGCTGCATCACGGAGGGCCTGCTCGATGGAGGCCGCGAGATTGGCCGCGTCCTCAGTGTCCCAGCCCGTCCAGCCCGGTCCTCGGACGACCCGGCCGGGAAGAGCGCCCGTGTGTTCGCCGTCTTCCAGCACCTGCGTGCCGTTGACGAACACATGATGGACGCCCGTAGAGTACTGATGGGGCTCGGCAAACGTGGCATGGTCTGCGATCGTCGCAGGATCAAACACGACGACATCCGCATGGAACCCGGGCCGCAGCTCGCCACGGCGGCGCAGCTTCAGGTTGTGGGCAGGCAGGGAAGTCAGCCGGCGTACGGCTTCCTCGAGGGGGAGCACGCCTTCATCGCGCACATACTTGCCGAGCAGGCGGGCGAAGTTGCCGTACGCTCGCGGATGCTGCCCGGACTCCAGGAATACGCCCTCAGGGGCCAGTGATCCTGCGTCTGAACCGAAGCTCATGTAGGGGAGCGTGATTTGGCGTCGGACGTTGTCCTCGGACATCAAGAAGTACACGACATCGACGTCACCGTCATTTGCAATCAGCAGATCGATGATCACGTCTTCGGCTGAGGTGCCGCGCTGTTCCGCGATCTCGGCCACGGACTGTCCCGTCAGAACCTTCAGCGAGTCCTGCTTGAACCCGACGGCCACAACAGCTTCCGGCGAGCCGGCGAGCAGGTATAACGACTCCCATTCGTCAGACGGCAGGCGCATTTCTTTTAGAACACGGGCCCGAATCGTTGGATCCTTGAGCCGCTCAATCCAGGCGGCGTCGCCCCCTGCCTGGACCCACGTCGGCATCGCAGCATCGAATCCCGTCGCGCCGGCCGTGTAGGTGTACATATCCGTGGTGATCCGCAGGCCTTCGTCGCGGGCCTCACCGATGCGGGCGATCACATCGTCGAGCTTGTCCCAGTTCTCCGCGCCGGCCTGCTTGAGGTGGTAGATCTCAGCCGGGACATCTGCCTCGCGAGCGATCGTGATCAGCTCATCGATCGCAGGGAGCAGCCCGTTCCCTTCGCTGCGCAGGTGCGAGATGTACATGCCACCGTATCGACCGGCTTCCTCCGTGAGCGCGACGAGTTCATCCGTCTCTGCATAGGCTCCGGGCGCATAAATCAGCGACGAACCGATGCCGAGGGCGCCTTCTTCCATGGCCTGTGCGACGAGCCCGCGCATCCGGTGCAGCTGTTCGGGCGTCGGGTCGACGTCGTCGTAGCCGAGTTCATGGATCCGGGTAGTGGCCGCGCCCAGGAAAGACGCCACGTTGGTCGCTACGCCGCGGGTCTCGAGGAACTCCAGGTACTCACCCAGCGTCGTCCACTCGATGTCGAACTTGAGGTCCCCCTGGCCGTTCTTCATTACGGCCTTCATCGTGTCGGTGAGAGGCCCCATCGATGACCCTTCACCCATCACTTCCAGCGTTACGCCCTGCCGGATATTGCCCTGGGAGCGGCCGTCCTCGATTAACGTCCGATTCGCCCATGACAACACGTTGATGAACCCAGGAGCGACGGCGAGGCCTGTGGCGTCGATGTCCGTGTCTGCGCGGGCTCCGGAGAGATCGCCGATTGCCGCGATCGTGTCGGCTGAGATAGCGAGATCCGCCGTGTAAGCGTCACCTCCAAGCCCATCGTAGATCGTCCCGCCGCGAATGATTGTGTCATAGCGAGGGGATGTGGAATCAACGCAGGCGAGAGCGAGCAGTGGGAGGAAGAGAGCGCCGCTTCTTCGGATCGAAATCAGGGGATGTCCGATTCCGCCCGTGCTTGCAGCGGATAATTCTCAGGGTGTTCAATCGAATCGATCGAAAGATCAATGTCGAGTTGCGGCCAGCGCAGGTGGTTCGGATGCGGGCGTTTGACATCGAGAATCATCCCGACAGCGGCGTCACGGAACCATGGGAACGTCTCGTACGGCAGAAATAGCTCGCGATTATCGACGAGGACCCACAGCCCCAGCTTCTCGATGTTCGTAACCTCAGGTGCCGAAGTGGCTGTCCCAGGCATCTCGGATTTCTCCTTGTCGCTCATCGATAATCGTCCTGATCCGTCGGAGGTCTCTCAAGTTGAAGCCAGAAGCACGGGCAAGTTTAACCTGAGGCTCGATCCAGAATTTCGCTACTCCATCGGCCTTCGATACGTGGACATGAGGCCGATGCTCTTCCCGCGAAAAAAAGAAGAACCTGAACGGACCTTCTCGGAATACGGTTGGACTCATCGACGCTCTCACCGATTCGAGGAATGACTCTACCGCCTCGATTCAGGAGATACAGCTGCGCGTCAACGCACTGTCACCCCAGTCGCGCCCGCTACTGATACCCTCTCGCCTGCAGCTTGAACAGCTCGGCATAGTGGCCGTCCAGGGACATCAGCTCGTCATGCGTTCCACGCTCCATTACCTGGCCATCCTCCAGCACAAGAATTCGATCTGCC
>JBDHMQ010000260.1:0-3641 GCA_039656095.1 Gemmatimonadota bacterium
GAGCAACGTCGTCTTGCCGCCGGCATTAGGTCCAATAATCCCTACGAAGTCGCCCTCGTAGAACTCGAAACTGATGTCCCGCAGGACATCCACTCCCGCATATGTGAAGTTCACACGATCCATGGATACAACGACAGGGCCACTCATCGCAGGGAGCTCCGTTCGAACTCGGCTACAAGGGCCGCCGTCGTACTCTCAATGATATTCAGAGGGTTACGGGCCAACGGATCCAGCGTCACTACGCTTGCTCCCAATTCTTCAGCGATCAGATTCGCCGAAACAGGGTTGAATTGCGGCTGTACATAAATGGTGTGAACACCTTCCGAGATGCCAAGGCGAATCAGCTCAGCGATTCTCGATCCACCCGGGTCTCCCGTACCGTGTGACCGAATCGCCACCTGTTCAAGCCCGCTGTCGTGTGCAAGGTATCCCCACGCCGAATGCAAAACGAAAAACACTCTGCCCTGGTATGGCGCCAGTCGACGAGCAGTCGAGTCTGCCGTTTCCTGCAGACGGCCCAGAAAATTCTCAAGATTGGCGGCAATTTCATCACTGTGTGTTGGAAAGACCTCGGCCAGTGCGCTCGCTGTCGCATCGGCTGCCGAAGCCAGACACCCAGTCGAGAGCCATGCGTGTGGATCTTCTTCCTGCAACTGACAGTTTTCGAACAGCAGCACACGATCCGCAGAAGAACCCTCGAGTGCTCCACCCAGCCACGTTCTCTCGAACATGAACTCCGGATGGCCGATCTCCAGATACAGTTGGGCGCCTGCCAGTCTGCGAAGTGCCCGTATCGACGGTTGATGAGTAGCCGGATTGGCCCCCGGCGGGACAAGAACTACCACTTCCACCAACCCTACGGGTGCAAGCGCATCGACAAGTCCTGCGATTGGCTGGACAGGAACCGCAACGACCACGGCGTCTGTCTGTCCGTCTATTTGCTGCCCTGTACAAGCAGCCAGGAGTAGAACGATTCCGACGACGCGAACCACTCCTTTCTGGCCGATCAGTTCCCTTAACATCCGGCAATCTACTCCGTCGCAATGACATCCTGCGAGGCCGCTGCGTTGCCGATAGTTTGCGCCCTGAGCGACGGGACCGGTTTCGTCGGTCATCCACTTCGACGTAAGGGAGCACCGAGTCAATGCTAGTATGGGTTAGCCAATCAGGCGGCCGGTCTCTCCGAATCCTAAGGATCGGGATTCTACTTCTGGGCACTGCGTGGATTTCAGCGTGTGCGACCACCACGCAGTCTCCGGGCTCAGGCCATCCGGACCCCGTCGTCCTGCTGGTATCGATTGACGGATTCAGAACCGACTACCTCGACGCTTCTGTTACTCCAAATCTCGTGGCGTTGGCGGGCCGAGGGGTCCGGGCGGAGGCATTGATTCCCTCGTTTCCCACCAAGACGTTTCCGAATCATTACACAATCGTTACCGGCCTCCGTCCTGATCATCACGGTCTCGTCGCCAACAATATGTGGGACCCGGAGATGAAGAGCAGCTATAGCCTGGGCAACCGGGAAGCGATCCAGAATTCGGCCTGGTATGGCGGAACTCCTGTATGGGTAACGGCCGAGCAGGCCGGCATGGCAACGGCACCAATGTTCTGGCCCGGTTCTGAAGCCCCGATCCAGGGCGTCCGCCCTCAGCATTGGCTCACGTATGATGGAAACATGGCCCACGAGGCACGCATCGACTGGGTTCTTGATCGTCTCTCCGCCACAGGCACTAACGCTGTCCGTTTCGCAACATTGTATTTTGATGATGTGGACGTAGCCGGACATAGGTTTGGGCCAGGATCAAGCGGCGTGGCTGAGGCCCTCGCTCACGTCGACGCATCAATCGGGTTGTTGCTCGAGTCGCTTCACATGCGGGAACTCGATGATGTCAATCTTATCGTGGTCTCGGATCACGGAATGAGTCGCCTCTCTCAGGATCGCATGATTTTTCTAGACGACTACCTGGATCCAGATTCGGTGCGCGTAGTTGACTGGAGCCCTGTTCTGGCTTTATGGCCTGACTCCATACAGGAGTCTGCCGTTTACGAAGCGCTCAACGGTGTCCACCCGCACTTGCATGTTTTCCGGCGCAACGAAATACCGGCTGAGCTGGGATTCGGTACCCATCCACGGGTTGCACCGATCATTGGCCTCGCAGATCCAGGCTGGTCGATCACGACCCGAGGTTACTTTGGTCGCAACATGGAGCGGTTCGATGGTGGCAGTCACGGCTATGATCAGCGCTCAGAAGATATGCGCGCCCTGTTCATTGCTGCCGGGCCTGGATTCAAGGTCGGGATGGTGGTTCCGCCGTTTCCCAACGTGGATGTCTACGAAGCGATCATGGCGATTCTGAACCTGGAACCAGCCCCTGGCGACGGCGACCTGAACCGGGTTCGCGCAATTCTCAGGTAGCACCTGGGCAACAAAAAACCGGGGAAAGCTCGAAAGCTCTCCCCGGTTTCGGTCTATCCGACCACTGAGCGGACTCAGCTGATCTTTACAACGTTCTTCGCCTTTGGACCCCGGCCCTCTTCAGCCAGATCAAATTCAACCGTGTCTCCTTCTTCCAACGTGCGGAAGCCCTCGGACTGAATCTCCGAGAAATGGACGAACGCATCCCGTGCTCCGTCATCAAACGATACGAAGCCGAATCCCTTGTCATTGTTGAACCACTTGATAGTTCCCGTCGTGCGCGACATCGAGTACATCTCCTGCTTAGATCCTATGTCCGGCGAACGTCCCCAAATTCTCTCGAAAACGACGCCACTTCCGTAGGCCGGCCTTTCGGTCGGCGATCCTTCACCCGTATCATCGGCAAATCACGGGCGAAAAGATAACCCGGGAAGTAACGGTGTCAACTGACACCCAAAGCCAGGATTTGTCCGAAAACGAAACCGGGCCGCGGAGAAGTCTCCGCGACCCGACTTCCAGCTCCCAGACCAGGAGGGCCGAACGGTTCAGGCCTCACGAGCCAGCACTATTCAGCTGACACCCGAACTGTCTGACTATAGAACGACCCGCCTGTTTGAATCGTGACACTGAGGCCACGAGCCACCCCACGGCTTGTCGCTGGAGTCGCCCGCCCCCAACTTAGTCGGACGATCTACGACTTCAGCGCCAAGGATTCAGACGAATGAGCGTACAAGAGTCTCTAGCCCTCGGCAGCGCCTTGTTTTTGGGCGCGTTCATTCTCGCAATTTTCGCATTGAATCGTATTGGAAGGGACCTCGTCCGTGTCCTGGAGGAGCAGCAACCGGATCTGTATAACGAATTCGGTCGACCCGTTCCCACACTGCTCCCATCCCCCAGTCGAGCAACCTTCGATGAATTCATCATGAAGCGGAAGTACGAGCTCATTCTCGATGTCGAACTCGCTGGAAAGTTCGCGCGGATGCGTAAGCTTGAATTCATCCTGCTGGCCCTGGCAATCGTGGCGCTCATTTCTTTGGCCACTGCGCTGATCGGTCTGTAGTCACAGACCCTTTATGCCGGAGGGGGGACTCGCCGTCGAAGCACGCAGCGCTGAGACCTGTCTGCGGAACCGCTGTAATTACCAAACTCCTGAGAGTAGCGCTCGACGCTAGTGTAGATTTTTTTGACCCAGGTTTCGCTCCGGGTACCAACGATGGCGCAAATT
>JBDHMQ010000261.1:0-4508 GCA_039656095.1 Gemmatimonadota bacterium
ACCGCCAGTCGTCGTCTTCCCGCTCGAAGGCCCACAGCGCCACAAGTACCAACAAGACGAACAGGGCCTCGGATAATACCCAGTGGGAGTACTGCAGGAGGACTGGATTCAGTGAAGCGACTCCGGTGATCAACAACGCAGAACTCCGGCCCAATCGGCGCCGTCCGATAAAAAACAGAAATGCCAGCGATGCCGTGGTAAGGGCTATGGACAGCGTCTTGAACGCGGTAAGTCCGCCACCCAGCGAGCGAACGCCGGCCAGCACGACCGGGTAGAGAGGGGGGTATTTTGCGTGCACCGGTGCGCCCACGACGTGAAGATCCCGGTATCCCTGACCCGTGCCGATCGACTCGGCCAGGATCATGTAGTGTGCGTTATCTCCACCCGTAAACGGCTGGGGATTGAACAGGAGGAATGCCAGCAGCCCATGCATGGCCAGGATGGCGAGCAACCACAAACCCGGGTGACGCAAACGCGATGCAGCCGACTTCGACTGAATCCGGGCCATCCGATCAGCGGCCGTCGTCGGCTGGCTGCTCAACAGGGGCGAATGCTCCGATCGGTCCCGGGAACACGACCGGGCTTTCGAATCCACTCTCTGACACGGCCGCGACACCGAAGATGTAGTTGTCAATTACCACATTATCGAGCGTGTGCTCGGAGGCTGTCGTGAACTCGCTCCACTGCCACTGTGGCTGGTCGGTGAGTCGCCAGTACACGCGATAGCCTGAGAGGTCGGGTGCCAGTGCCGGATCGATGGACTCCCAGCTCAACGTGGTGCTGGGGCGAACGGCGCCCTGGATCTGCACGCCGGTCGGTGGGGCCGGTGCCGAGGCTAGCGCAGCCAGCGTCACGGCGTTCAGGGCCGTGAGTTTAGCCGCAAAGTCGAACTCCACTTCCTCGACCACGTCGCCGTATTCGACGCCATCTTCTACGCGGATGTCCTGGTGCTGGCGGCGGTAGTCCTCGTTCGCTTCCATGATCCGCACCGCCGGATAGCCGACATCGTTAAATGGACGGTGATGACCGCCGCGGCCGAACCTGTCGAGCCGGTAAACCATCATGGCGTCGAGGTTTGGAACGTAGAGATCGGCCATGCGATCTACGAATCGTGCGAGATTGCGCGACGGTGAATCAACTTCGCCACCGGTAAATCGCCGTATTCGTGCCATTCGCTCCGTCTCGTCAGCACGGATACCCTCGGAGAATACGCGAGCCACGGTGTTGTCCGAGACGCCGTTCTGCCCCTGCGTGTTGCCGATCATGTCGTTGTTCAGGACCGCCTCGATCGCCCAGCCGGCAGACTTGGCTTCGGCTGCCATTTTCTGGCCGCCATACAACCCCTGCTCCTCGCCGGACAACCCGACATAAATGATCGATGCCGCGAACTTGTACCGAGAAAGAACGCGAGCCGCCTCGATGGTACCGGCCATTCCCGAAGCGTTGTCGTTCGCTCCCGGTGCATCGGTCACGGGATCCGACCCATCCGACGCTCGAGAGTCTATGTCCCCCGACATGATGACGTAGCGGTCAGGGTCGGTCGTGCCGCGTTGGATGGCGATTACGTTGACGACGGCCGTCGAATCCGGCATACGGCGCGCACCGGTGACGATGGATGTCTGGTAGGTAACTTCAAGGCAACCGCTACAGGCCTCTGAGATTCGGTCGAATTCCGCCTTGATCCAGCGCCTGGCGGCCCCGATGCCTCGCGTGGCGGACAATGTATCCGACATCGTGTTGCGCGTTCCAAACCCTGCGAGACGGCGGATATCTGCCTCGATACGCACCGCTGACACCGAATCGACAATCGCCTCCATCACTGATCCGGCGCCGGGCCATCGTTCAGAGGTACGCGCTCCTGGGCCAACGCCCCGGCCGGGACGAGCACCAGGGCGGCTGTCAGGCATGCGAACGATCTGCTACCGATGGCTCAAGTACCAGACATAACCAGTGACCTGCTGAATCTCGGCGTCCGACAGGTCGGATCCACCTTTGGGTGGCATCTCTACACCGCCCGTCGAAGCAGATTCGGAGACACCGTAGGTGATAATCTGACCAATCGTCGAGAAACTCCCTTTGGCATCGAGCCAGACATCGTCTGTGAGGTCAGGCCCCACGAGGCCCGTGGCTTCACTGCCGTGACACAGAGCGCACCCGCCTGCGCCGAGGAATACCTGCTCGCCGCGCTGAACCATTGCATCCGTCACACCTGTTGGTAGCGAGTCGCCGGCGGCAGGGTGGCTGTTTCTCCACACGTACGCGGCGGCAGACTGCACGTCAGCGTCGGAAATGTCTGTATCCCCACGCGATGGCATACCAGTGCCAGTTGATGAACTCACCTCGGGGACACCAGCGAGAACTACCTGCAAAATAGCCAGATAGCTACCCTTCGCCTGCAGCCAATCATTGTCCGTGAGATCGGGACCGACAGCTCCTTCAGCGGTAGGTCCGTGGCAGGTCGTACACAATCCCTTACCCTCAAAAATCGCCTGGCCCTGTTCGATCGTCTCCATTGTGACACCCGGAGGGGGCGAGTTGGGGCTTGCTTGAGAAACCTGACTGAGGGCGGTCGCCGGCGCCGCGAGCAGACCGACAATCAGGACAGGAACACCGAGTCTATTCGGCAAACGAGGCCGAGTCATAACGCCTCCCTGACATAGGTTAACTACACCTGAATTCTAGGCGATCGGCGGCTGCAAATCAATGAAAAGATCATCTATTGCCGAGATTTAGCCATTCCCGGTCGAAGCCATGCCCAGGGCTGGCAGCCCCGCCTCGATATCCGCGCGCTGCGTCTCCAACCACGGAGGCAGGATCAGGCGCTCGCCGAGGGTGTCAGGCTGTTCATCCACGGTGAAACCCGGTCCATCTGTAGCTACCTCGAACAGTGCTCCGCCCGGTTCCTTGAAATAGATCGAGCGGAACCAGAATCGATCGATGACATCGGTCGGCTGTTGTCCGGCCCGAGCGACACGCTCACGCACAAGTGCCTGGTGGTCCACGTCATTCACACGAAACGCGACATGATGCACGGCGCCAGTTCCCCACGTACCGCGCCGCTCGTCGGGAAGCTCCCGCACTTCGACACGGCGACCGGCGCCACCACCCGCGACCTCGAACCGGTGCCAGCCACCCTCGTCACCGGTTTGCTCGAACCCAAGGCCTTCCGTGAGGAAGACGGCCGTTCGGCCCAGGTCTCGCTCCCATAACCGCACGCCACAAAAGCCTCGCAGTTGATGGTTTGCTGAAACCGTGCTGCGCTTCCATGGAACGGCTTCGAGAGGAGACGTCGTTTCGGTCAACGACAGGCCGAGGCCGTGGGGGTCCCGGAACTGGATCACATTCTCACCAAAGCGAACTTCCTGGGTGACGTCCAGACCGGCCTCGCTCAAGCGACCCGTCCAGAAATCTAGACTGCCCCCGGCGATCGAGAATCCGATCTCCATGGTGAGTCCGATCCCGGGTCTCGCGGGCGACATGTCGGGCCACGGGAAGAATGTCAGGTCGGTACCGGGCTGGCCTTCCCCATCACCATAAAACAGGTGGTAAGTGTCTGTTACATCCTGGTTCACGGTTCGCTTCACGAGCCGCAGGCCGAGCAGGCCAGTATAGAAATCGAGGTTATCCTGAGCGTCACCGGCAATCACTGTGACGTGATGAAGGCCGGTGACCGCAGAATCTTGTGAAATCAGTTCACTCCGATCGACAGGCCTGCCATGGCCGCAAAGAAGTCGATATCCGTCGAGCGCTCGTACCGGACCTCGATGAACGGACTGATGATACCGCTTCCGAGATCCAACCCACCGCCGAGTTGATACCCGAATTTCGACTCGGTATCACTCAGATCGCCGACCGAGAACTTGGTCGCGAGCACGCCGGCCCCACCGAATACGTAGGGAGACAAGCCGCCCGGCACCGGTAGATCGAAGCCGACGATCGCCATGGCGCCGATTGGATTGGCGTCGACACCGTCAACCGCCGTGCCGTTCTGACCGTATGAACCCTCGACACCTAGCCAGAG
Source organism: Gemmatimonadota bacterium (assembly GCA_039656095.1). Taxonomy (GTDB): domain Bacteria; phylum Gemmatimonadota; class Gemmatimonadetes; order Palauibacterales; family Palauibacteraceae; genus JARFPW01. The sequence continues at coordinate 4,022 of JBDHMQ010000261.1, forward strand.
ACCACCCGGGCCAAGAGGAAACGTAATGCCACCGGCCACCATCCAACCGGTATCAAACACGTCCCCGAAATCACTGGTGGGAAATACGCCGCCGCCCATGATAAAAATGTTCTGAGCCTCGGTATCACGCGGACTTCCAAGCGCGATTAGCGCCAACAGCGCTACCGAGAATACACCCCTTCGAATCAACATACCTGAATCTCCTGTTCACAATTTCGCACGGAGGCGTTCGCCTCGCTCTAATGCAATGGTCCCGCCGTCTGCGGAGTTGTGCTTATCAGCAAGAAAAGGGCCCGCCCCGAAAGGCGAGCCCTGATCCCATTCCATGTTTACAGCCGGTGTTGGGTTTGCCTTAGTCGCCAACTCCAATCGACACACCGAACAGCACGCCGAAGAACGCGAGATCTACGTCGAAACCATCGATGTCAAGGCTGGCACTGTGGTACCGACCCTCAATGTAGGGCCGCACATTACTATCCGAGCTGCC
>JBDHMQ010000262.1:0-2771 GCA_039656095.1 Gemmatimonadota bacterium
GGGCCCGCTCGCCATCCAGCCAACGCTCGAAGTCGGGACATCCCGAGAGATGGAAGGCCGGCATTAGATCGCCGCGATACAGCTCCAGCGCCTCGGCCTCGGAACCGGCATCAAGCAGCGAATCGAACTGTTCGACATCCACCCAGAGAGAGTCTGCGGGGATTCCTACCTCCTCCTTGCCACGACTCTCGATCGTTCCTTCCGGTAGCACCTGTCTGAGGTGGTGGATGGTCTTCCGTAGTGCCGCTCTCGCCCGCTCTTGCTCGAATTCGGGCCACAGCAGAGGGAGGAGCTGGTCCCGGCGCCAGAATCCCCGTGGGAGAGCCGTCGCAAGGTAGACCAGCAGCGCTAGCCGCTTGGGCTGACGGGCTAGCTCGTCGGCTCGTGATCCATCGGAGGCAGCGATGGAAACGCCGCCCAATAGCCTCAATTCAGTCATCGCTTCCTGTCTTCAGGACGTCCGTCTGGACTGTTCACTCTAAGCGTTTGGGGCGGCCCGGGCACGAAATCGGACGCTCTCTGGTGACTCAAGGAACGGTGAAGGAACGGTAGATCTCTAGGATGATTGCGCGCGTGGAGCCCAAATGGGCCGGCCAGAACGGCAAGCTGAGGAACGAAGGAGTTCGAATGTCGCACGGAACGAGATGGGCCGGGATGCGGGCACTGCTGCTGGTGGTGCTGCTTGCGGCCTGCTCGGACTCACCGACGGGTCCCACAAATCCGCCCCCGCCTCCACCACCATCGAATCCGCCGGGCACGGTAGTCCTCGGTCCGGATGCAGTCGTGGTCGACTCCACGGTGCTCGATCTGCTAAGCGATCTGGCCGAACGGGAGACCGGGACCTTCCGTTTCGCCATCATCGGCAGCCCCGTCCCAGCGATCGAAGCGGGCAAGATCATCATTGGTGCCCAGGACGGCGGATTTCTGAGGCGTGTCACAGCCATGTCGGTCTCGGGAAGCGTTATGACGCTGCAGACGGGCCCGGCCACGCTGACCGAGGCAGTAGAGCGCGGCAACATTCAACTGTCTTTCGTTGTGGACCAACCAATAGGTCCCTCCCCTCGGCTGATCGCTCCCAACAGGCGGAACACGCCAGCATCCGGCGGCGTGGCGCAGGTACATATGGAGCAACTCCAACCGCAGTTCCTGGCAGAAGGCGTGGCCTACTCCCAGGGCGACCTTTCGCTCGCCGGTAGGGACCTGTGTAAAGACCTCCTGTTGGGCACCTGTCCCGAGTTCATCAGCCTGACGATTGAAGAAGGCTCCATCGGTTTCACTCCTGAGATCGATGCCAAGATCGTCATCGAAGACTTCACGGTAGAGGAGTTCCATCTCATTGCGACTGGAACCCTCGCGCTGGACCTGCTCGTGAAGGCTGTAGCAAGCCAAGATTTCACGACCAATGGTGAGATCAAGCTGGCCGAATTGAGCGCCAACTTTGCTGCGACCGTCGGGCCGCTTCCCGTCACTGGCGTCATCACGTTCAAGTTCATGGCAGGTTTCACGGCCGAGGCCAACCTCTCTACCAGCTTCCAGACGGGGGCCAGCGCTTCGACGGTTGTCAGCACCGGTGCCCGATACGCCGACGAGACGTGGTCGGGCGTGTGGGAGACCAGCCTCGCCACCACGGAAAAGCCCACCGAGTGGACCGCCCAGGCAGACGGAAACGTCCGGGTCTACGTCCGTCCGGAACTCGATCTTCGGTTCTACCACATTGTCGGACCCAGCATTCAGGTCGAGCCGTGGGTGAAGGCCGAAGGACATATCGGGACCGAGCAGTGCGAACTGGCCATCACGGCAGGAATGGACAGCAAGCTTTCCCTGATAATCGAGTTCCTGACTGTACAGATCGCCGACTGGAATACCGACTTCAACACGGACCCGGTCGATATTTTCCGGTATCCCTGCCCGATCGGCGCCGTGGAGGTGACGACAACCACAACCGGCGACAATCCGGATACTGATGGCTACACCGTGACTCTGGATGGCGGTGACTCGAAGCCGATCGATCCCGCTGGCACAGTCTTCTACACGGCACTCCCGGTAACCACCTACTCCATTGGGCTTGGTGGCGTAGCCGAGAACTGCACGGTGGCAGGAGATAATCCGCAGCAAGCAGACGTGACAGCCGGCGATACCACGACAGTCGCCTTTGCCGTTGAGTGCACGGGGGATACCGGAGACCTGGAAGTAACGGTGGCCACTTCCGGCGACAACGTGGACTCGGATGGCTACACGGTGAACGTGGACGGCACCCAGGCCATGGCCATTGGCACCAACGGCACGGTCACTTTCGCGGGTCTGGCTATCGGCGAGCACTCGGTATCTCTGGAAGGCGTCGCGAATAACTGCACGGTAGTTGGGAACATTTCGCGTACGGCGACCGTGGCTGCGAATGCGACAGAACAAGTGAGTTACGAGGTCATGTGTGCATCGCATCAGATCACCGTCCAGGCCCAGACAGCCGGCGAGCCGATCGACCCCGACGGATATACCGTAACGCTGGACGACGTCAGCTCGAAAAGCCTGGACGTAAATGGCAACGTGGTGTTCCAGCCGGTGACAGCCGGCATTCACAAGCTGGAGCTCACAGGTATGGCGGCGAACTGCTCTGTGGACGGGGAGAATCCCCGGGACGTCGATGTCGTCGATGGAGAGAGCGCGGGAACCACGTTCGTCGTGTCGTGCGGCGGCGGGAGTCTCGTCGTGAATACCTCGACAGCCGGCAGCGAGGCCAATCTCGATCCGGATGGCTACACAGTTGTCGTTGA
>JBDHMQ010000263.1:0-3002 GCA_039656095.1 Gemmatimonadota bacterium
ACGGATGACAGACTGCGCGGATTGCTCGCAGCGCTTCCCAATGCGAATCCGTACCGGATCAGTATTGAAAACCTTGCCCGGGACGCAAATGCCGACTCGTCGTATGTCCATGCTGAATCAGAATTGCAACGACGCCTGGTCGAGATTCGAATGCTATACGATACAACGGCGGTGATCGTGAATCCGCAGGATGCAGCCCGATTTGAGGCTGAAGATCAGGAGCCGGAGCAGGAGGTCGAAGAACAAGAGGGCGTGAACTGATGTCTGCACCCTGTCGGCTGCTGGCCCGTGTCACTTCAAATCGCCGCACCGCCGCTGACACGTTCTGGCTGGAGCTTGATGCTCCGGCTATTGCAGCGACGGCCGAGCCCGGTCAGTTCGTAATGTTGGGGCTCGGACTCGATGATGTAGCGGCACCGTTTCTCCCCCGACCATTCAGCGTGGGCTGGCGTGATGAGGCTGGCAGAATCGGATTGTTGATCCGGCAGTTCGGACCAGGCACGCATCGACTGGCCTCGCTCAGCCCTGGGGATGAAGCCCTCCTTCTCGGTCCCCTCGGCCGTGGCTTTCGATGGGAACAGGACCAGCCGCTGGTCTGTGTGGCGGGTGGTGTCGGGCTTGCCCCGTTTCTGTTCCTGGCACCGGAGGCGCGACGATCCGGCTCAAAGGTTTCGATTCTGTACGGTGAGCAGACCGCCGACCGTGTCTTCGACCCATATCTGATCGAAGAGCTCACCGGTGTTCGGCCTGACGTGTATACCGATGACGGGACGGCGGGCAAGGCTGGACGCGTCGTCGATGCTGTCGACCGGACCGCCGGCTCGAATCTGTACGGATGTGGTCCAACCCCGATGCTTAGAGCGTTGGAGCGACGGGCTCGCGAAGCAAATCTGCCTCTGCAGGTGTCTGTCGAGGAGCACATGGGGTGCGGAATCGGTACCTGCCAGGGGTGTGTCGTCCGATCCTCCAGTGGCGAATGGATCAAGTCGTGCACGGATGGGCCCGTGTTCGACAGGGAGGAGCTGGCGTGGGCAGACTGACACAGCGGTTATGGGGCGCCGAGTTCCACAGCCCGGTGTTTCTCGCATCCGGAACATGTGGGTATGGAGAGGAGGTTGCAGAGCTGATTCCGCTGAATGATCTCGGCGGAATCGTAACGAAAGCGGTCAGCCTGGAGCCGCGTCCGGGGAACCCGCCCCACCGTGTAGCAGAAACTCCCGGCGGAATGATCAACGCGATCGGTCTGCAGAACGTCGGTCTGGAACGATTTCGTGACGAGAAACTGCCCTGGTTACGGGAGAATCTGACCCGGGCCCACGTATTCATAAATGTCGTAGGTCGCACAGCTGAGGAATTCGGTGCCGTAGTTGCCGGACTCGATGATGCCGACGGATTTCTTGGATACGAAATCAACGTGTCCTGTCCGAACGTACGAGGCGGAACGCTGTTCGGTACCGATCCAGAGGCGCTGTCCGAGCTTGTTCGACGAGTGCGCGGGACGACGGAGCGACCGCTTATCGTCAAGCTTACGCCCAATGTTCCAGACATCGGCATTTTTGCACGTGTGTGCGAGGAGGCCGGTGCCGACGGTTTGAGTACGATCAATACGTTTCCCGGAATGCTGATCGACGTGGAAGCGCGCCGGCCCGTGATCGGAAATGTGACGGGTGGTGTGAGTGGCCCGGCAATCCTTCCGATGGGAGTCCTGCTCACCTGGCAAGCCGCGCAGGCGGTGGACCTTCCGATATTCGGTATAGGGGGAATCCGATCGGCCTCAGACGCGCTGCAGTACATTCTTGCTGGCGCGAGTCTCGTGCAGGTGGGTACGGCGCTTTTCGTCGATCCTGATGTGGCGCTCGACATTCACCACGGTATCGAAGATTACATGGAACGCCATGACGTTAATCAGCTGACTGACCTGATCGGAGCACTGGAGATTCCCGGCCATGAATAACCATCCGGAAATAATCGTCGCACTCGACTACCCGGATCCTGAGGCCGCCTGGAGTCTGGTTACATTACTTCCCGAAGACACATGGTTTAAGGTAGGCCTGGAGCTGTTCACGAGTAGCGGTCCTCCTGTCGTCGAACGGTTGGTGGGAGAGGGCCGGCACGTATTCCTGGACCTGAAACTCCATGATATTCCCAATACCGTGGCCGGAGCGGTGCGCGCTGCCGGTCGTTTCGGTGTCCGGTTGCTGACTGTTCACGGCGCGGGAGGTGAAGCCATGCTTCGGGCAGCCGCGGATGCGTCTGAAACGTCGAATTCGGATACCGGGACTGATCTCAGACTACTGGCAATCACTGTGCTGACTTCACTGGACGATGCAGCGCTCGCGTCGGTCATGGGTCCGCAGGCTCGTGTCGAGGAGACGGCCGGCAGATTGGCGGGCCTTGCCCGTGAGTCAGGTATCGATGGTGCGGTGTGCAGCGTGAATGAGGCGCGGGCAGTCAAAATGTCGTGTGGGAGCGACTTCCTGGTTGTCACACCGGGGATTCGGTTGGCGGGTGAGAGCGTGGACGATCAACGGAGAGTGGCGACCCCGGACGTCGCCCGAGCGGCAGGTGCTGACTTCCTTGTCGTTGGCCGGTCGATTACGCGAGCCATTGATCCGGGACGCGCGCTGGAAGCATTCCGACAGGCGGTGGACAGCCAGGTGTGAACCTTTCGTGGGTTCGAGGCCGTAAGGCCAACGAGAGACTCACCTCAGCTCGGAGGATCGAAAGACCATGAATTTCATTACCTATGCTGTATTCGGACTCATATTGCCGGCGCACTTGCCAAGTGGATCATGCCGGGCAAGGACCCGGGCGGACTGTTTGTCACCATGCTGATCGGCATCGCAGGGGCCATGATCGGTGGTATTCTCAGCGGATTCATCCCATTCATCGGCGACGTCACCGGATTTAATTTCGGCAGCATGGTCACCGCGGTATTGGGAGCGGTCCTGCTCCTCTGGCTGTATCGAAAGATGAAGAGTTGACCTTGTGAAAGCCGCCCG
>JBDHMQ010000264.1:0-2756 GCA_039656095.1 Gemmatimonadota bacterium
GCTGGTAAGCCGCCTCGGATTCCGGCCACTGGTGCCGGTCTCGAAGAACGCTGCCCAGGGCGACATGCGCCGAGGCGTTGTCTGAGTCCAGTGTGAGGGCGCGGCGCGCGGCCAACTCTGCTCTGCCCAGAAGAGCGGGGATCACGGTGGGCAACATCTCAATCCACTCTTCATCGCCGGTTGGAGGGTTGTCCCATCCCTCCGGGTAGAAGGTCAAGATCTCACGGGCCTCGGCGAGCTTGGCCCATGCCGGCGCCCAGGTCGAGTCTCGAGCGATCGCGGACTCGAACAGGCGGGCAGCCTCCGCGACGGCCGCGCCACGTGTTCGCATTTGAGCCAGGCCAGCGAGGTAGAGGTCGTAGGCTTCCAGGTCAGCAGTCGGCGTTACGAGCCCGCTCGGGTCGTCGAGTCCGAGAGGGATCCGCAGCTCTTCTGCTATCGCCAGCGCGATTTCCGTCTGGATCGCAAACACGTCGTCCATCGGCCGGTCGTACTGGTCACTCCACAGGTGCGTGCCGTCGGCTGCACTGATGAGCTGCGCCGTGATGCGCAGCTGATTTCCGGCCTTTCGGACGCTGCCCTCGATCAGGTAGGCGACGCCAAGGCTGTCTCCGATGACGCGCATATCGAGGTCTTGACCCTTGAACGCGAAGGCCGAAGTTCGAGCCGCGACCTTGAGTTCCCGAATGCGAGCGAGCGTATTGAGGATCTCTTCGGTGATTCCGTCGCTGAAGTACTCCTGGTCGCCTTCCGGACTCATGTCCGCGAACGGGAGCACGGCGAGGGAAGGGCGCAGATCGTCACCGGGGTCCGTGAATGCGAGACGGATGTCCGAAGCGGATTCGGCGGCCGCGGCTGTGTCGGCTGCGTCAGTAGCAGTCTGCCGACCGACCCACCACCCACCTGCGACCAACGCGGCCACGCCTGCCAGCGCCATCAGACCCGCAGGCCAACGCTTCGATATCGGCTGTGCAACGATTGCTTCGATCTCACCAGGGGCCGCTGCCCCGGTCTTCTGCACACCTTTCGGCGTGACTTCGAGCGCCCAGGCGAAGACAATGGCCAGTGGAAATCCGAGAAATAGAATGGCGACGACGTAGGTAAGAAACGCGTCCGGTAATCCTAGCGCTGTGGCGAGAGGGTCGGCCACCTGGAGTAAACCGAATGCGACCGCCCCGTACACGCCCACGACCTTGAACACCTTCCGCCGTTTGAGTTCAGCGAGGAACTGTTGGTAGGGCCTCATCGCGGCGTCCTCTGCGGCACGGCGCCCTCGAGGTTCAGCTCCCGAAGCATCTCAAGGTAGACGGGGTGCTCGCGGATTGGGTCGAATACGGGTGCCCATATCCTCGCAGGACTGAATGCCGCAGCGACTTCAGCCAGCTCAGCGACGGCTGAGTCGGGTCGGCCCTGAATCATCAATCCTTCAATCATGCTACCTGAGCCGTAGCCTATGTCGGCCGGCAGATCGCCCTCCAGAAACCGTCGCCTCACCGCACGGGCATTGTCATCCGGCGCCATGTCGACCCACTCGTCCCACTGTCCGAGCAGCACCCGGGTCCATTCGAGGTTGGCCGTCAGAAAATAGAACTCCGGAAAGTCGCGATCGCCCGCGATCAGGATTTCGAGAGCCTGCTCCAGTTCGCCGTCCAAGACCAAACCATTTGTCTGCCAGACGATACGGACTGGGACCCGATCAAGCGCGACGGCCCGTTCTGCAGCCCGACGTCCCTCTGAGATCCGGCCCACATCAAGGAGCATGTTGGCGTACTGCTGATGCGCCTCCGGGCTATCCGGATCTGCGCTCAGGGCCTTCAGGTAGGCCTCTTCTGACTCCTCCCATTGATGGGCGTTCCGGAGGATGCTGCCCAGCGCGATGTTCGCCGACGCGCTATTCGGGTCGAGTTCCAGCGCGCGCCGGACGGTGCGCTCCGCATCTGCCCACAGGGAGTCCCGGACAACCAGGAAAGCTGCCAAGTCAGCGCTGTCGGTCGGCTCCTCGTCCCACGCCTCGGTATACCATCCAGTCAGCTCAAGCGACTCGGCTAGACCCGCCCACGCCGGGGCCCACATCGAATCGCGCGCGATCGCCGCCTTGAAGAGTTGGTTCGCCTCGCGCAGGCTCTCGCCGCGCTCCCGCATCCGGGACCGCCCAGCGAGGTAGAGATCGTACGCCTCGACGTCCGCCGTCGGCGTCACCAGCGTCGAGGGATCGTCGATCCCAAGCGGTATCCGAAGTTCCCCTGCGATCGCCTCTGCAATCTCCGCCTGAATCTGGAAGATGTTCTCGAGCGTGCGAGTGTAGCTGTCGGACCAGAGGTGCGAGCCATCCGCCGCGTCGATCAGCTGGGCCGTGATCCGAACCTCATCGCCGGCCTTCCGGACGCTGCCCTCGATCAGATACGCGACGCCCAGACTGTCGCCCACAAGTCGCAAATCCACCTGTCGCCCCTTGAACGCGAACGCCGATGTACGGGCCGCAACGCGCAGTTCAGGGAGTTTGGCGAGCACGTTCAGGATCTCTTCCGTGATCCCGTCGCTGAAGTACTCCTGATCCTCGTCCGCGCTCATGTTCACGAAGGGAAGGACGGCGATGGAGGGGCGCAGGTCGTCATCGAGATCTGCAAGTACAAGGCGGGGTTCGGGGGCATCGCGCTCGTCCGAGGCCGACGTCGCTGATCGCTGTCCCGCAAACCATACGCCGGCCAACAGGGCGCCGAATCCTGCCAGTGCCATCAGACCTGCTGGCCATCGTT
>JBDHMQ010000265.1:0-2730 GCA_039656095.1 Gemmatimonadota bacterium
TATCGGGTAGTGGTCTCAGGTATTGGCCCGGATGCCGGAAGTGTAATGATGTACTGGGTCGACCCGGACACCGGCGTACTTACGCTGGACGACGCGTTTGGGCAGGCGGCCGGGCTCGGACCGGGCCTGGTGATGACCAGAGAAGAATGGCCACACGGCCCCACGGGTCCGGCACTTCCGCACGCGGCACTATTCGGACGCTAAGCTGTGTGCCTATAAAGGAGTGACGCTTACCGCCACTGGATTCGCCTGAGGTGCCAGGTATGAGATGCAACAGGGTAAGGATACGACCACCGGAGAATTGCTCGAAAGGGAGTCGTACCTGGCCGGCTGACGGCGCGTGAGCCAGCTAGTCCTGCAGGGCCAACTCTTCCGCCACCTTGTTCTCTAATTCCTGCGATACAAGGTGCTCAAGTTCCCACCAGAGCTTGGGCAGGTTTGGCTGTCGTTCCAGGTCCTCAGACTCTCGAACGTCCCATATTTCCTTGAGTAATAGTCGGATACGGTCTGCGTCCTTCATGCCGGACGGACGCGACTTCGTCCGGGCCTGATCGTGTTTCATTCGACTCTCCAGTCGTAGAAGCGGCTGGCGGGTCGGGGGGGAGGGACCGCTAACGCAGTTAATTCTAGACTTCGTTATCGATAATATAACCCATTGACCCGTATCGTGGTTCCGTCGCTATATACTAGTAGGGCCATGGGGGTTGACGACAAGCATCAAACTCGCTGTTTCTGGAGGTTACATGTCACCGCGGATGACCCGTGCGATCCTGATCGAACGACTCGGATCCCCCGAAGTCTTCGCGGAGAGGGAAGTCTCCCTCCGCGATCCTGGCCCTTCGGAGGTGCGCCTCAAGGTGCGGGCCGCAGGCGTCAACTTCGCCGACCTGTTGATGCGCGCCGGCCTGTACTCCACGGTCCCCCCGCGTCCTTACAGCCCGGGTTTCGAGGTTGCCGGCGAAGTCGTGCAGATTGGCTCGGACGTGACGGGCTGGCGCGAAGGCGACCGGGTTGTGGCCATCATGCGATTTGGCGGCTATGCCAATGACGTCATCGTCCCTGCCGCTGACCTGGTTCGCTATCCCGACTCTCTCACTCCCGTACAGGCCGCCGCCATCCCTGTCGTTTTCCTCACGGCCTGGATCTGCCTGTTCGAGGCGGGAAGCGCTCGCAAAGGAGAAACCGTGCTCATCCTGGGCGCCGGCGGTGGCGTCGGTACGGCTGCGGTGCAGCTGGCGGTTGGCCGCGGTCTTCGAGTCGTCGGTACCGCGGGTACCGAGATCAAGCGCAGATTTGTGATGGACGATCTCGGCGCCGAGGCCTGCTTCGATTCACGCGGTGATTGGAAGACACAGGTCCGAAATCTGCTGGGACCCAGGGGTGTCGACATCGCCCTCGATCCGGTAGGCGGCCAGGCCACAGCTGCCTGCCGGAGTCTGCTCGCTCCCCTGGGACGGCTGGTGTTTTTTGGGATGAGCAATGCGATGCCCGGGAACAAGCTTGCTCGGCTCCGGGCTCTCCGGGCCTGGTTACGTACACCCCGCTTCCACCCGCTGTCGCTCGTCGAGCCTAATATTGGTGTGTTCGGCGTTCACCTGCTTCACCTGGGAACGAAACAGCCAATACTGTTACATGCTCTCGGAGAGATCTTCCAGCGCGTCGTCGATGGCGAGCTCAGACCCATAGTGGACCGGACTTTTGCGCTGAATCGTGATGGGGCGGTGGAGGCTCACGCCTATCTTCACGCCAGGAAGAATCTCGGTAAGGTGGTGCTGGAGAGTACGGCCGACTGACGCCGTCCGATCGAACCGGGGGCCGAGCTATTTCCACTCATCCGGTTTGCCCGCTCCGTCCCACGAAGTGTCACGGGGTTTTTCACATCAACTGGCACAACCGGATTCTTTGCTATCCGCGGTCAGCCAGGCACGGCAAAACGAGGAAGACGCGGCCACGATCGTTTCTCGCCTCGCTTCCACAGCTGGCCGCACGCTGGGCGATCCTGAAGGGCTGATTTGAGCGACGATTCGGGAAATGAAATCACGATTGCCGTTGGATTGAACTGGCGGAGTTTGCCGACCGCACAGACGAATCGCGGGCTTCGGCCTCCCGTACACGCCGAAGCCCATAGGCAACAACCACGAATATATAGACAACAAAAACTATCACTGTCAGAACCAATCCCAGCATCATACACCCCCAACCGTTGAACACTTGCACTCGCCAGGATTACACGCCGCATCCGAAGAGTATTCGAGGTTCATGGTTGACAGAGGCTTACAGGACAGAGCGTCAGTCGCTCCGCACATACACCATGGTCGATTCCATCACGCCCATGGTCGGAATGTCCATCATACGTTCCTGGATGAGCGTCTGGCCGTCATTATCCACCCGATAGCGGTCGATAACTTCAATCTGCCCGATATTGGCCTCGACCTCGGATACCAGCACCAGCTCATCCCCGTCCCAGGACACAGTTACAGCCTGCGTCCCGTCATCTGTCGTCGCATCGTATGTACCACCATCAGTCGGCATATCGAATGTGACGAGTCTGGCGCCACCCATCTGAGCAAAGTGGAGCTCCCGCTGCATCACGAGTTGATCGTCCGCTCGCTGGATTTCCATGAGCACCGAGTCCGGCGCCGGCGTGGGTCCGAAGTCACTCTCGTCGATGGATATCGTCCAACTTCCGATAAGTTCGGACTCGCCATCCTGAGCGTTTGCTGTGGGCAC
>JBDHMQ010000266.1:0-4967 GCA_039656095.1 Gemmatimonadota bacterium
TCTCAGTAGCGTCGAATAATCCCTACTACGATTCCCTGGATTCGCACGCGCTTGGCCTGCAGCCGCAACGGCGACAGTTGGGCGTTAGCAGGCTGGAGCCGCACCATGCCGCCGGCCTCACGGTAGAAGCGCTTGACCGTCGCGCCCTCTTCGTCGACCAATGCGATGACCATCTCACCGTCATGGGCCGTCATCCGTGACTGAACGATCACGTAGTCCCCGTCGCGAATCTGCTCATCGATCATGGAGTCACCGCGCACGCGCAGCACGTAATGGGAACCGGCAGCTCCACTGATGAGATCCTCGGGGACGGAAATCGTCTCCGTATCTTCTATCGCCTCGATCGGTTCTCCGGCCGCGACGAGTCCTAGAAGCGGAAGTTCAATTGCAGCCAACCGCATCTCTGTTCGCATCAACTCGATGGATCGACTCTCGTTGTAATTCTTCCGGATGTATCCCTTGGATTCGAGATTCGTCAGATGCTCATGAACAGTGGCAAGGGATCGAAACTGAAAAAACGCAGCGATCTCCTCAAAACTCGGAGAATAGCCATGCGTATCGAGGAAGCTCTCGATGAAGTCGAGAATTTCTTTCTGTCGCCTGGTGAGCGCCATTGTGATCCTGTCTCCCGAGATGGCAATGTTGACTGACCCGAAGGGAAGCCGAAAGCATCATAGCAACGGCCGGATATCGCTGGAAAGCTGTCGGGTCATATTGCCACGGCGGTCAACGTCCGTATGTTCCCGCCGATGAACTCTTCGACAGGAAGTGTCGCCGGGAGGCGGATGATCGCTGTGCTTGGTGGGCTCCTTGTTTTCAGCGGCGTTGCACGCGCGGAAGCACAGCAGGTGGAAGTCGTGTCTTCGGAGTTGCAGGCCGCCGTTCAGGCGTTGAGTCCGGGTGCCACTCTCCCCGTCGTCATAGAGTTCGAGTCATTTGATCCGCCTTCGAGGGCGGTCACTGAATTGGTCGCTCGTGCATCCCGGGCGCTCCAATCGCTTGATGCCATCGGACCGACCGACCCGGATCTTCGGGTGAAGGAACGCTTGTGGGTCGTTCCGGCCGCCACAGCAGAGGTGACTGCAGATGGTCTGGCACGTCTGGCCTCCGCACCTGGTGTGCGGAGAATTGTCTCGGATGTGTTGCTTCCCATCGTTCTCGAGCCGGTAGTTCAGTCATTTGCTGCTCCGACTTTCACCTCGGACGCGATGCGGACGATTGGTGCCGATGCCGCCTGGGACGCAGGGATCACCGGTGGTGGCGTCACTGTGGCGTTCTTTGACTCCGGTGTAGACCTCAACAATGCGATGGTGGGGCGCAGGTGGCGCGGTCGACGCACTAGCGTCCGATCGTCCTGGTTTGACCCATTCCGACGTGCCTCGGTTCCGCAGGATCTGATCGGTCACGGTACCCAGGTGGCCCTGGCAGCCGTGGGGGCACTGTCCGCTGGCGACACATTGGAAATGGCGGACGGGACGACGATCGTCGCGTCGACGAACACGGATATCGTAACGGGTACCGCTCCTGAGGCTGAGTGGATTGCAGCCAGGGTGTTCGACAACTTCGGCAGTGGGTTGTTCAGCAGGCGTTCCGTTCTGCTTCAAGCGTTTCAGTGGGCTCTGGATCCGGATGGCAATCCAGCGACCGACGACGCTCCCGACATCATCAACAACAGCTGGGGAATCCTTCCAACATCAGGATTCGACCTGTGTACTGACATCGTCTATGCGGCGATTGATGCGGCCGAGGCGGCCGGTATTGCCGTTCTGTTTTCTGCCGGCAACACGGGTCCGACATCCGGTTCGGTGGCATTCCCCGCGGCCCGGGATGATCCGGGGTTGAGAAACTTCGCGGTTGGATCAACTGCGGGTACGACCACTATCGCAGTCGCCGACTTCAGTAGTCGAGGTCCGTCGCCGTGTGGGGGCGGCATTAAGCCCGAGCTGGTGGCGCCCGGCAGAGTGCCGGAAGTAGTCAGTGCCGGACCCGGCCGCGCGCGACTGACCGGATTCACGGTCGTGGGAACGTCATTCTCCGTAGCGGAAGCTTCGGGCGCAGTAGCGCTGATCAGGCAGGTCCGTGTTGGTGCGGGACCCGAACAGGCTAAACGCTTCTTGACTGACAACGCTGTCGACATCGGCTCTCCTGGTGTGGACAACGACGCCGGATTCGGCCTGCTCGACGTACCGGCGGCGCTAACCGCGGCAGGATCATCAGTGCCGTCCAACTTTGTTCAAGTAGCGGACGTCTCACCCGATGATGCTGGCCTCACCGTGCGATTGCGAAACCGGGGGGCACAGGCGTGGCCGGGAGGGCGGATTCGACTGGATGCAGAAGAACGATCTCTGGCCGAAGGAGGTCTTCCGTCGATTCCTGCTGGTGGCTTGGTGGCAGTTCGACTGGACTGGCCTGCCGGAGGAACTCCACGAGAGGGCCTGCCACTTCGGGTAACAGTTACGGACAACGGCGGGACCGTCGTGCTTTCCAGGCTGATTTTCGCTGCCCCACCCAATCTGTTCGGCGGCTTCGTATTATCGGCGGGACAACTCTCGGCGGGAGCCAACGACTTCGGTCGGATCGGTCGGATAGCGGCGTTGAGCGGATTCGTCTGGCAGGGAGAAGAACTGTTGCCGGCTGCAGGCCTGGCTGTAGCAGCCGGACCAATCATATCGGACGGAATGTACGCCACGACCCTGGGTCGGTTTGATCTGAAGCAGTTCGCCCCGGCGGCCGAGACGGATTGGGCACCGAGTCGATCATCGACCGACGTGCAGCCGACCAGTGCTGTGACGCGGTTTGATGACTTCGAAGCACTTGTCTCAGCAGGCGTGGAAGTCGCGGCGGTTTATGAGGCGACGGAGTCGGGGGGGGTGGGTGCGCTCGGTGTTTCCCTGACGATTACGAATCGCAGCGGACAGAGAATTCCGGATCTGGTGCTCGGACTGCTGGCTGATTGGGATCTGGCGGGTGGAGAAGCGGTTCGCTGGTCGCCGGAGCTGCAGGCACTGATTGGTGAGTCGTTGTCCGGGACAGGCCCCATAACGCTGCTGGCCGGTGATACCATCGTCGTAGCCCATGAGGAGGTGCCGCTCGGAACGCCTGGAGCCAGTGTGTTTTATGTGGCGGGAAGCGGTGTGCTCGCTGATTCGCTGACGGATCCCGTGAAACTGGGCCTGCTGCGTGGAGTCCCGGCCTCGTCGCTTCCAGGCTCGGGCGCTGCTACCGATAATGCGGCACTGATCGGCCTCGGACCGTTCGATGTTGCCGCGGGCGGATCGGTAACCATGAGGATATGGCTGCTTGCGGCGCCGGACGAGGCTGCCGCAGCAGCTCGATTGACGGAACTCCGGGATGAAATGGCCCCGCCCCCACCGGGCGGCGGAGGGTCAGAGTTTGCGGATGAAATGGCCCCGCCCCCACCGGGCGGCGGAGGGTCAGAGTTTGCGGTGCAGCCACCGTTCCCGAATCCGCTCCGTATCGGTGAGGGCATCATGCGTTTTCCGTACACGTTGACTGATGCGGATGTCGAGAGCGGCGGAGATGTGGTGTTGGAAATCTACGACCTGGCCGGGAGAAGGCTCGTCCGTGATCGAGGGACGCTGTCCCCAGGAGGTGAGTTGCCGGAATTCACCTGGGATGGTCTGCTTGACGGCGGTAGGGACGTCGCAGCGGGTGTTTATCTGTATGTCATTCGCCTGGGTGATCGAGCGGTCTCGGGGCGTATCCTGCTTTTGCGTTAGCTATGCTGCAGGTGGGATGTCTCCATCGACTGCCAACCGGTCCACCAGCCTTGCGTCCGGCTCGACAAATATCGTTTGTGTTCGTTGTGTCGTCACCGTTCCTGGTCCGGCCTTACGGGGCTTCCGGACATACTTCCGGCGAGTCCAGGAGACGGGTACCAGTCCGCTCCCGCGTGCCTGGCTCAGTGCAGCGGCAATAACCGCAGCCTCAGTGATATCTCGGAGTGGCGGGTTCTGTTCGCGCCGGCTCCAGCGAAGCACCACATGAGACCCCGGAGATTCCCGCACATGCATCCAGATATCATCGGGTGATGAATGGCGAAATGTTAATGCATCGTTGTCGCGGGCTGATCGACCGGCCCTGATTTCCAGCCCACCGGTCGTACGGTATACGCGATAGGGTAGCCTCTCGCCCTCAGGAGAAGGCGGTGCTGACCCCTTGCCCCGATGGGGCGCCCGCATCCCGGCCAGCTTACGCAGTTCGGGGCCTGGCCCCTGTTCGTCGAGGTCCGTCAGGGCGTCAGCAAACCTTGTGACCATCTTCTGCGCCGCATCAATCCTGGTCGGCAACTCCCGCACGGCCCGGTCGAGGCGCCGGGCACGGTCGTAATACGCCTCGGCGTTGCCTACGGCGTCGAGCCGCGGCTCGAGTTGAATGGTGATCGGCTCGCCGGCAAAATCCTCGAGTTCTACCTCCGCGACACCGGGTGGAACTGATGCTTTCCGGGCCAGGAGAATATGGCCCAGTTCGCGCACTGCGGGCGCCTCTGCACCAGCGGCAAACTGCGACTCCAATGCCCGAAGTTTGCGCGCCGCACGGCCACGTCGGGATTCAAGCGCGCTCCGCAGGGCGGCAACTTCTGGGTTCTCACTGGCAGCTTCGACAGCGGCCTGTAGCTCGATGTCCCTCTCTACGCACTCGGCGAAGGCTTCGAGTAGCCCTCCCACCGGTTCAGCGTCGCCCTGTTGCAGAGAACTCGGGTACGGTTGCCAGCCAGTGCGGGCAGGGAGCAGCCATCCTGCCGGCGGGTCTGCGACAATATCTACCCGAAGCCGTTCGTAATTCCGGTAGGTCTGGCCAGGGCTTGCTCCCAGAGCTTCGGAAAACACAGCGGCCTCGTTGAGGCTGCTGAGGTAAGCAATACTCCGTGCGAGGTCGGGGTCGGAATCCGATCGTGAATCGAAGAAATTCCTCCACTCTTCTACACCAGGCAGAGAGTCCGCCCA
>JBDHMQ010000267.1:0-2689 GCA_039656095.1 Gemmatimonadota bacterium
TACGCTCAACAGCGACTCACGAGATTCTAGGGTCCGAACAAGTTTCTAGGGTCCGAACGAACGCTTGCCTGAAATCAGTGCTTCATGGATCGGCAGTTTCGGTGTAAGGCTGGCGTACACCGAATAACTCAGTCCGAACAATCCCACGAAGCCTATGGCGATTGCCATCTCGGGCCATCCGAACGGGGGCCCGTCTCCATGCCAGATCGACGGAACAACCAGGTTGTACCGTTCGAGCCAGAATCCCGCGAGTATGACCAGTCCGACGATCGACAGGTATCGCGAGTCCATTTTCGGCCGGCGCCACAAGAGCAGGGCAAACGGCACAAAGAAAACAAGGGTCATCTGCGTCCATAGCAGGGGTCCAAACCCGTTCACTGTCCGTAGCTCGAAGAAGATCGTCTCACGACCCAGGTTCCCATACCAGATGGGCAGAAACTGGGCGAACCAGATGTATGCCCAGAAGATTGTGAAGGCGAACATCAGCTTTCCGATGTCGTGGAATTCCCACTTGCCCCAGACGTCTTCGAGATTGTGACGTTCCTTGTACCTGTGCGCGAGGATCGCCAGCAGGGACAGCAGGCAGAGCCAGCCGCCCATGAAATACAACGGTCCCCAGATTACGCTGATGAATCCGGGCATGAGCGACATCGAGAGGTCGAACGACAGGAAGCTGAACACGAGGACCCAGAGACCGATCAGCACCGGTCCGAGCCAGCCCATGATGCTGCGGGAGCGTGCCGCTTCTTCGTCATCACCACGCCAGCCTCGCGTCAGGCTGCTCATGACTTTGTTCCGCCATCCGATGTGCCGACCGGCGATCAGCCGTGCATCAGGGCGCAGCGATACGCGCATGAAGTAGAAGCTCGCCAGGTAGAGAGCCACAAGCATGGCACCGTTACGCAGGAATACGCCGTCATGTGTGAGCCAGTCGAGATTGATGTGGCCCTCAACAGGACCCTGCATCCACGGAAAGATGTGCTCAGCACCGAAGTACATCGCGACAAACACAGCCAGGGAAATCGGCAGAAACGCGCCCGTCGCCTCGGCGATACGGCGGAACGGCTTCCCCCAGTGTCCTTTGGCGGCAACGAGGATGGCGCTGAATACCACGCCAGCCTGCGCAATAGATGTCCAGAACAGGAAGTTGACCCAGATCGCCTGCCACACGCGTTGCGGCTCGGCGTCGAGTGAGGTCACGACGCCGGCGACACCCACGGCAATGGCAGCGAGCCACAAACCCATGGCGAGGCCGCTTACCCGGCCCGAGATGGTGTCCAGTATGCGTTCTTGCGAGACCTGCGTTGATTCAGCGCTCAATGGGCTATCCGTTGATCAATCTGCCGCAGCGGGGGCTGCCGACTCAGTCGACAGGCCCTGCAACGAGCGGACGTAGTGCACGAGATACCAGCGTTCGTCGGCCGGGATGCGACGGTAGGTCGGCATGAGGCCGCGTCCGTTGCCGATGATTCCGAAGATGTAACCGTCTGACAAAGCCATGGCGTCCGGCCGGGTCAGGTTCATGGTTATGAAGCCTGCGGGGAGGCGATTGTCTCCCACGACCGGTCCGTCACCAGCACCTGTCGCACCATGGCACATGACGCAGAATTGCGAATACAGAATCTGACCGCGCTCGACGGCTGCCGGTGTGGTGGCGACAGGGTTGGTCAGCAGTGTATCGGCAGTCTGGAGATCGTAGTGCATGGCCGACCCGAGCGGGACAGAACCATCGGCGGGCGGCATTGCCGGAGCCTCATAAGTTTCTACAGAGGCCTGGCGAAACATGGTCTTGAACCAGGGAACGTACTTTATCTGGTCGTCGCAGCTCGTCGTGCCTGCGACCAGCAGTAATATTGCGACCAGTCCGAACGTCTGTTTCAACCTCACGCCCCGACCCTCTGCTCGATCGTCACGGCACCCGTTTCTCTCATGATGCTCTCGACGGATTCAGAACCGGATTGTCCGGGTACGTATACGCCGTATTTGTCGACGGAGAACGACTCCCGATACGCCGGCGACAGTTTTCGACGGGACTTGTGCGTGTGGAACAGCAGGCCGGCAAATCCGAACAGACCGGTAAACAGAATCGTGAGCTCAAACATGATGATGAAATAGGCTGGCAAGGCGACGATCGGCTTACCCTGCGTAATCAGCGGGTAAGCGAGCGAGGTCAGCGCCGTGAGCGCATACGCAGTCGCGAACCCCGTGATTGCTCCGATCAGCGCCCAACGCCGAATCGGGCTTGAGACGATGCCCATGGCCTCCTCGAGCTCCTCGTAGGGAATCGGAGAGAACACGTCGAGATCGTCGTGCCCGGCGGCCCGAAGCTGCTTGATGCCGGCAATTGCTTTGCCGACGCTGTCATACTGCGCGAGAATGCCGCTCATTGTCCGTGCTCCTGCTGGTGGGCCAGGTGTTCCTTGACCTCAGCAATGCTGATCGTCGGCAGAGTCTTGGAAAACAGGAGGAACCAGAAGAAGAACCAGAAGAAGCTGCCGATCATGATCGTAAGTTCGACCCAGGATGGTGTGTAGACTCCCCATCCACCCGGCTCGTATTCGTGGGCGATCGATGTGACGATGATCACGAAACGCTCGTACCACATGCCGATGTTCACGAAGATGGAAATCACGAACAGAGCGGCGAGACTGTTCCGCGTGCGCTTGAACCACAGGCTCATCGGTACGAC
>JBDHMQ010000268.1:0-2667 GCA_039656095.1 Gemmatimonadota bacterium
CGTACTGTGGCGGAGGAACATGTCGCGGCGTCTTTTCCCGACCGCGATGCGGACTGGGTCGCTGCCACCGTCCAGGCGTGCTACCGGCACTTCGGTCGTGAGGTGTCTGAAATTTCGCGACTGTTCCGATTCGGCACCGACGGACTGTCGACAGATCTGATATTGGAACCGGGTGCGGAAGAGCATGTATCCAGAATGAAGGCGGGTTGCGGCACGATCGTCGTAGGCGGCCACCTGGGAAACTGGGAGGTCGCCGGGGCCTATCTGGCCTCGATGGGTATACCGGTTGCAGCCGTCGTAAAAAGGCAGAGTAATGCCCGGTTCGATGCGTGGCTCCAGGAATCTCGCCGCCGCGCCGGTGTAGAGCCGGTGTATATGGAAGATGCGTCGCGGGTCGTGCCCAGATTGCTCAAGAAGGGTACTACAGTGGCGATCGTAGCGGATCAGGCTGCCGGTGCCAGGGGCGAGATGGTGACGTTTCTTGGACGCCCCGCGTCCACATTCAGGGGGCCGGCGCGCCTGGCCGTGGCCACCGGAGCGCCGCTGGTGTTCGGCTCGATGGTTCGCGCGGACACTGAATATCGTATGGCCTTCGATGCGTGCGATGAGCCCGAGCGTCCGGTAGATAAGGCTGGCGCAAGGGCGCAGGTTCTGACAGAAAGTTGGGTACGGCGGCTCGAAGCCCGTGTGCGGGAGACGCCGACGCAGTATTTGTGGTTCCATCGCCGATGGAAGGGGCGGGGGACGAACCAGGAGACTTCGACGTGATTTATGTAGTACTTCCGATACATGATGAGAGGCACACCGCCGGCGTCCTGCTGTGGCGGCTGCTGGAAGTATTCTCCGAGTTGGGTCGGGACTTTCACGTCCTGGCCGTAGACGACGCCTCGACGGACGGTACGGCGGAGATTCTCAAGCCGTACGAACGAGTTCTGCAGATGACTTTGCTGCGCAACGAATCCTGCCAGGGATATGCCGCGTCGCTCGAGAAGGGAATCCGTGCTGCGGTCAAGATGTCACGGTATCCGAAACGCGACGCATTGCTCGTCATGCAGGCTGACTTCACCGACGACCCTTCCTGTCTCGTAGAAATGTTGCGTCGCTTTCAGGGCGGGGCGGATCTGGTTGCAGCGCACTCGGATCTTCGCTCTGCGCCACCAGGGGTTCGCGCAGCCCGATTCGGCGCTCGTTTCGTCGGTCGAGCGTCGGGAATTCCGAAGGGATTCTCAGATCCGTGGAGCGGATTTCGCATGTACCGGCTGATGGTTCTGCGCCGGGCGATCGCGGCGCTGGAACATGATGAGCTGTTGATGAATCATGACGGTTGGGCGGCCAACCTCGAACTGTTGCTTCGGGTGGCTCCGCACCTGCGTCAGTGGGATGAAATCACCGTGCCTCTCGACCTGACCCGCCGGTATCGTGAAAGCAGATTCCGGGCATTGCCGCAATTGCGGTCTCTGTACAAGACCAGCCGGGAAGCCGCCGGAAGGCAGGCGCAGGTAAACGAGTCTATATGAACCGCGCAGCAGGAAGGGTGTTACTGCGTGCGCTGACTGCCCTCGTCTGCTCGGTCTCGACGGCTCAGGCGGTGCAGACGGACCAGCAAGATAGTCTTGCCGCCTGGCGGTTTCCCGTCGGTGAGCGGATGGAATACTCGGTGACCTGGGGCGGTGCGAAGTTCGCGCAAAGCGTATTGACCGTTGAAGCGATCGATTCGATCAATGGGACGGCTGTGTACCGGACTTCGCTCGAGACTACCGGGGGTCCGCCGTTCTACAAAATCCGGGATCGGATGACCAGCTGGATCCAGCCCGTTCCGATGTCCACGCTTCGGTTTGACCAGAAGCTGCGGCAGGGGAGTTATCGCCGGGACCGTCAGCACATCATGGATCATGAGGCCGGTACCTACACACGCTACGATGCCCGCGATGGCGAGTATGTGCCGCATAAAACGGAACACGACGTGCCGATTCCGGCCGGTGTACAGGATGACGTGTCGATTTACTACTTCGTGCGCCTGTCTCCACTCGAGATCGGCAAGCGCTACGAATACGATTCATACTTTCAGGAGAAGGTAAATCCGGTGATCATCGAGGTGCTGCGGCGCGAAGAAATCCGCGTTCCGGCGGGCACTTTCAAGACGATCGTAGTCCGGCCGACCATCAGAAACAGCGGAATGTTCTCCGAGGATGGTCAGGCGGAGATCTATGTGACGGATGACGAGCGTCGCATCCCCGTCCGCGTGAAGACACAGATGTCCATCGGATCTGCAAATCTCTACCTCACGAAATACGACCCTGGTGAGCCCGGGTCGTTGATCGAGTCGCCGTCGGGCTGAATTCCCGGTCTTCAGGGGGCTTTGCGCCCCTCGACGGCGCCGGGTATATTCGGGCCGCAAGAACGTAATGGGCCGGATCGCCGGATAATTGTTGACTTTGGACAAGGAGTACACGCTTGGGTTCGTCGAAGTACAAACCAACCAGTCTTGAAATGGCTCGGGACGAGCTGTTCAGCCACATACGACGCTGCGGAGTTTTAGACGCCGAAACCACAGAACGGACAGAATGGATGGCCGATACGGTCGGATACCTCGGAGAACGGTACCCGGACCTCGGTGAAACCGAGTTGTCGGAATTGACTGATATCGGTAACAGGTACTGCCAACCA
>JBDHMQ010000269.1:0-3089 GCA_039656095.1 Gemmatimonadota bacterium
CGTGTGCACGGCGGCGCTGGCCTTCAGTACTCTGCAGGAAAATCGCCCGGAAGAGTCAGCCCGATTTGCCGTTGCTGCCTCGGTGCTCGCTCTTCGCTCGGAGAGCACGATGCCGAAGCAGCTTAACCTTTCAACCGTGAGAGAGACGATGAATGAGCTGGGCTTAGTATGAGGGTGCCTGAGCACTTCATCATCGAACCAGAAGTAGCTTCGGCCCTCGACGATGGCGGTGCGGTGGTTGCGCTTGAGTCCACGCTTATCGCGCATGGATTGCCGCATCCGCGTGGGGTGGAAACGGCATTGAAATCTGAGGCGGTAGTTCGCAGCCATGGCGCGGTGCCGGCAACGATTGCGATTCTGGACGGACAGGTACGCGTAGGCCTGCCACCGGAGTCAATCGAAAGGCTTGCGACGTTACGAGAGGTTGAAAAGCAGAGTACCCGGGGCCTCGCCGGCGCAATCGCGCTGGGTCGGAGTGCGTCGACCACCGTGGCCGCGACCATGTTCATAGCCGAGCGGGTCGGAATTGATGTGTTCGCTACCGGCGGAATCGGCGGGGTTCACAGGGGCGAGTCCGGCGACATCTCCGCCGATCTCCTGGAATCGGTCGTACACTCGAATATCTGGAGACGCAGGCCGTACCGGTGATCGGGTTCGGGACGGACGAATTCCCGGCTTTCTTCACCCGTAGCAGCGGCTTCGGAGTGAATCGGCGGATCGACCACGTCGAGAAATTGGCCAGCCTGATCAGAGTCCGGCGCGAATTGGGTCAGCGGGGAGGCGTCGTCGTGGCCAACCCGATTCCCCTACACGCCGAGTTGGACCCGGCGCTGGCGGACTCGGCCATCGAGACCGCGCTGGTCGAGGCAAAGCACCGAGGCGTGACCGGGAAAGAGCTTACGCCGTTTCTCCTCGAGCGTGTACGCGTTCTCACGGACGATGCGAGCCTGACTGCCAACGTAGCGCTGATCCTCAACAACGCCGACGTAGCTGCCAGACTGGCCGTGGAACTGGCTGAAGGCTGACGCGAGTCGTCAGACAGTCACCAGCTGCTCACCACTCGTTGCTGGATCCTTCGCATGCCCTCGTTCCTCAGTTCCTCCAGGGTCGCGAGCAAGCTCGTCAGCCTTCCCTTCTTTGGTAACATGCCGCCGGAAGAAATGCATCAGGTCATCGACCAGTGAGTACATCACGGGAACAAGCACCAGGGTGAGGAAGGTCGCGAACGCGAGGCCGGCGATGACCGCGACGGCCATTGGGCCCCACCAGGCCGCCTGCACACCCCCCCAGTAAATGTCGGGAGACAGGCGCGCATAGAGTCCCTCGAAGTCAAAGTTCAAACCGATTGCCAGCGGAATCAGACCCATGATCGTGGTGATGGCCGTCAGCATCACGGGACGGAACCGGGTGACTCCGCCTACCACAAGAGACTCATGTTCGCCGAGACCGTCCCGCTCGCGCAGGATGTGGATATAGTCCATCAGCACGATCGCGTTGTTGACGACGATACCGGCAAGGCTGATTACGCCTACGCCCGTCATGATGATGCCGAACGGCATCTGAAAGATCACAAGACCGATCAGAACACCGATGGTCGACAGAAGAACCGTGCTGAGAATGATCGCCGGTTTGAATACCGAGTCGAACTGCGACACGAGAATCATGCCGATCAGGAACACGGCCATCATAAACGCACCCACTAAGAAGTCCTGCGATTCCTTCTGGTCCTGCTGCTGCCCAGCGTATGTGATCCGATAACCCGGCGGCAGGTCTTCGACGAACTCCCCAAGCGTCGCCTGCACTTCCTCCAGCACAGCGTTCGCGTTGTGACCGGCCCGGACATCGGCAGAAACCGTGACGACCCGATCGAGATCCTTGCGTTTGATTCCGCTGGGGCTCTCCTCGATCCGCCAGGTTGCAACAGCTAGAAGAGGAATCTGGTCACCCGACTCGGTCACGAGCGTCAGGTCTTCGAGAGAACTCAGATCACTCCGATAGGCGGCGGCGAGGCGGACCACGATGTCGTACTCCTCCTCGCCATCCCGAAACTCTGAGGCGTCCGTTCCGTTGATCGCAGTACGAATGGTACGACCGATCTTGGCCGTCGAAAGCCCCAACAACTTCGCCTTTTCCCGATCAATATCGATCTCGAGCTCGGGGCGTCCCTTCGACAGGTCACTCTCCAGACCATCCAACTTCACTGCCACGGACGCGTTAGAAAGCACCTGTACAGCCCGTTCACCTAAGTCCCGGAGCACCTCTACGTTCTCCCCGGCAATTTCCATGGTGATGGGGAGCCCTGACTGAGGACCGTTTGACGGTTTGTCCACCTTGATGGAGGCGCCGGCGATGTCGGTCCCGACATTGCTGCGCATCCATTCGAGCGTTTCGAACGCACCTACATCACGGTCCTGAAAGTCCTTCAGATTGACGGCGATGGTGCCGTAGTGTTCTCCCGTATCATTCCCGGATGATCCCATCCTGATGCCCGTGGTAGCAACGACGGACTCGAAATCGGACCGTCCTGCGTAATTGCTCAGGTCCCCTTCTACGCGCCGGGTAAATACGTCTGTTATGTCGGCGCGGGTACCGGTGGGCGCCTCGATTTGAACCCAGACGGTTTCCGGTGGAATGTCCTCTGGAAACAGTTCGCTTCCCGCGTTGAATGCGCCAAACAGGCCGATGGTGAAGATCAGCACCAGTCCGGTCCCAGCAAGGACCTTCCAGCGATTTCCAAGCGACCACCGAAGAGCGATTTCATAGCGGCCAATTGTGCGCGGCATACCGGTATCCCGGACCCACGATCCAGCCGGCTCCAGAACACGTCCGTTAAACCACCACAGGCCGACAGCCGTTATTCCGAGCAAGAAGGCCGTCAGCGGCTGAAAGATGAGCCACATGATCAGGAACAGGGTGAACAGACCCCACAATGCAAACTTGAATTCTCGAGTCAACACCACGCGTGGCTCGCCGGGCAGGCGCATGAAGATGCTGCACAAGGTGGGATTGATGATCAGGCCCACGAATAGTGAGGATGACAGAGTGATGATGAGCGTGCGCGGTAAATAGCTCATGAACTCACCAATCAT
>JBDHMQ010000270.1:0-2644 GCA_039656095.1 Gemmatimonadota bacterium
GGGCACGATCTCAACCTGGCAACGATACGGGTAGACCGGACGGGCCGCGGTGAGAAGGCGTTGATGACGATTGAGACCGACGAGGACGTGCCCGTGCCCGTACTCGAAGAGCTGATGGACAGGCCCTGGGTCCACTGGATCCGCAACGTACACAAGCTGAACGACTGATGTTTCGATCGATTGCAGACTGGTTCGCGGCGTGCGAAAAAGCGGGAGTAGACCTTCCGATCGGCGTGCTGCAAAGGGAGGCGAAGGAGACCGGCCGCCCACCCGAAGCCATCCGGACAAAAATTGCCGATGCACTCGATGTGATGCGAGGCGCAGTGGCCGAAGGACTCGAATCAACTGCCCTCAGCCCATCAGGGCTTACCGGCGGCCGCGCACGCCGGCTAGCCGAGACGGGTCCGGGCCTGCTTGGATCCACATTCACGGACATGCTGGCCCGGGCGATCGCTACCCTTGAAGTCAACGCTCGCATGGGGTTGATCATGGCCACGCCGACGGCAGGCGCTGCGGGCGTCGTTCCGGCTGTACTGCTGACCCTGGCTGATTAGCGCGGCTGGACCGAGGAACAACTGATTGATGCGATGCTAGTAGCTGGCGGCGTGGGAGTCGTGATCGCTGAGCGAGCCTCGATCGCCGGGGCGGGCGGAGGCTGCCAGGCCGAAACGGGCAGTGCGGCGGCCATGGCATCCGCAGCGGTAACCTGGCTGGAAGGTGGGACGCCCGAGCAGGTCGCTCAGGCTGTAGCCCTCACCATCCAGGGAATGCTCGGCCTGATTTGTGACCCAGTAGCCGGATTGGTCGAAATCCCCTGTACATATCGCAATGCTACGGCCGCAGTTAACGCGGTGGCAGCAGCTGAAATGGCGCTCGCAGGATTGGACTTCCCGATACCCGTTGACGAGGTGATCGACGTCATGGGTGAAGTCGGCAGCAAGCTGGATGTGAGATATCGCGAGACTGCGCTGGGTGGATTGGCTGCGACGCCGGCGGGTCAGCGGATCGCTGAACAATCCGGCATGGAGAAGCTCGTGCAGTTGCAGCGACGAGGACGCACGCGCGGGGAAGACACCCGGCGGTTTGGGCCTTCCTGACATGTCGAGCGATCGCAGGTGGAGTCGGCGCAGCCTCACGCAAAGGGGCGAGGTCGTGCACAGGGCCTGGCGGTATCGGCTGAAGACGGAACCCGCCGGAATCCGCTTCATGCTCGACTACCTGGGCAAAGGACAGTCGGCGATCGACATTGGTGCGAATAAAGGCGCGTATACCTATTGGATGTCACGTCTGGTTGGACGCACCGGACGCGTCTTCGCCTTTGAGCCGCAGCCAAGATTCGCCCGGTATCTCGAGAGGCTGAAGGTCAGCTTTGGTTTCGAGCAGCTTACCGTCGTGAATGAAGCGCTCTCAACGACTGCAGGAACCAGCCAACTGTTCCTGCCAACCAGCAATCCTTCGGGGGAGGCGACACTGACGTCACCTGGCGGCGAAGGTCGAAATATGGAGGTCAGGACCAGCGTTCTGGACGACTTCCTCGATCGCACCGGGGGGCGACCCATCCGCTTCATCAAGTGCGACGTGGAGGGTTACGAACTGGAGGTGTTTAACGGTGCGATCCGAATGTTGGATAGTGATCGACCGCACCTGTTGTTCGAGTGTCAGGACTATCGAAACGGCGGTGGCCAGACACGGAGGGTGTTCGCCTTTCTGAAGGATCTCGGTTACGAGGGCTTTCTACTCAAAGACCGACAGCGACTGCCGATTTCGGAATTCGAGCCGGCGGTTCATCAGGCCTCCAGAGACGTGCCCTACCTGGACAATTTTGCTTTCCTTCCGAGGTAGCCAAAGCCGACTTCAACAAGGGCGCAGCAGGCCATCCCGACTTATGTTGAGAGTCATGATTACGAAATTGAGAATACCTTGTCTGGCCGCGCTGGCAGCGGCCTCGCTGACGGCTAACTCTGGCGTTGCCCAGGAGTCGATAGGCATGGTCGAGGCCTCCGCCCCCTACGTGGCGCCGTCGAGTGGCGTTCTGGCAGCACGCCGGGCCGAACTTATCGATTCGATTGGCGCGGGGGTCTTCTTTCTGAGGTCTTCATCGGCCCGGGATCTGGAGACCGAATACCTGCAGGCCTCGGACTTCCGCCAGGAGAACGACTTCTTTTTCCTGACGGGCATCGAGGTGGCTGATTCGTGGCTGCTCCTGGATGTGCGTCCGGATGGAGAGTCGTCCGTTTCTCTGTTCATTCCGGAGCGCAACCCGGCCAGGGAGCAGTGGACGGGTCCACGTCCGTCCCTGGAAATGGCGGCTGCGATTACCGGAATTGCAGATGTTCAGGTTGTAGCTGAGGCGGAGCCGGCAGCGCGTGCTGCGTTTGCCCACGCTGCGGAGGCGGGGATTCCTGTATTTGTGCCCCAAACTCAGTGGGCGCAGCACGATTCGATGCTCCAGGGCGTCACGTCCGACGCGACCGCGGAGATTCGTGACGCTGGCCCTCTCGTGGCGCAGCTCCGCCTGGTCAAGGATGACTTTGAACTGGAGATGCTCCAGCGCGCGATCGACATTACGGCTGCCGCACAACGCGCCGCGATGCGCTCGATGCGGCCCGGGATGTACGAGTACGAGACGGAGGCCGTGATCGAG
>JBDHMQ010000271.1:0-2630 GCA_039656095.1 Gemmatimonadota bacterium
TTACCTGAAAGATCAGTCTGAAATCAGCTGAACTCGACAGAATACGGGAAAAATGCCGATCTACGCACCATATGTCATCGAGCGATCCAGCCGCGGCGAGAGAAGTTACGACATCTTCTCGCGGCTTCTCATGGACAGGATTGTCTTCCTCGGGTCCTCAATAAACGACGACGTGGCAAACGTCGTAATTGCGCAGCTCCTGTTTCTGCAGGCGGATAACCCGGAGCGCGACATCAACAT
Source organism: Gemmatimonadota bacterium (assembly GCA_039656095.1). Taxonomy (GTDB): domain Bacteria; phylum Gemmatimonadota; class Gemmatimonadetes; order Palauibacterales; family Palauibacteraceae; genus JARFPW01. Next base: position 241 of record JBDHMQ010000271.1, read on the forward strand.
CTATATCAACAGTCCCGGCGGAAGTGTTTATGCCGGGCTGGCGATCTACGATACCATTCAATACCTGACGGCTCCTGTCGCCACGATCTGCATGGGCATGGCGGCTTCAATGGGAGCATTTCTGCTGGCATCGGGCGCTCCAGGCAAACGCTCAGCGCTGCCAAATTCTCGCATCATGATTCATCAGCCGTCTGGCGGATCCCAGGGAACCGCCGCTGATGTCGAAATCCAGGCCCGAGAAATTCTGTTTGCCCGCCAGCGTCTGAATGAGTTGTTTGCCGTGCATACGGGACAACCGATCGAGCAAATTGCCGACGATGTAGACCGGGATCGGTATATGTCGCCCGACGAGGCGCTCAAGTATGGCTTGATCGACCGCATCATCCAGCCAGGCGTAAAAGCTGCTGAAGAAGGAACCGAAGAGCCCCCAGCGGGGTCCGAATCCGATATTGCGCCGGTCGAAGCGGCCCCGGAGGCCGAAGACTGATGACAGTACAGGGAGGAGATCTCGCATATGCCAGGTGACAAACACCTCAGGTGTTCGTTCTGCGGCAAGTCTAAGGACACGGTCAAGAAGTTTATCTCGGGTCCGAACGTTTATATCTGCAACGAGTGCATCTCACTGTGCAACGAGATCCTCGCAGAGGATGAAGACCGCGAATCTGCAGCGCAGATATCTGAGGTCCTGAGTCCGGTAGAAATCAAGTCTGTCCTGGACGAATATGTTATCGGTCAGGAAGCCGCAAAACGGACGCTTGCCGTCGCCGTTTACAATCACTACAAGCGGATCAACCACCGCAATGTGATCGACGACGTCGAGATCGAAAAATCGAACATTCTGCTCATCGGGCCGACCGGTGTCGGCAAGACCCTGCTGGCGCAGACGCTCGCTCGCCTGCTTCAGGTTCCGTTTACTATTGCTGACGCCACGACGCTTACAGAGGCTGGCTATGTCGGCGAGGACGTTGAGAACATCCTCGTCCGGCTACTGCAGGCGGGCGACTACAATATTGCCGAATGTGAGCGTGGAATTGTCTATGTTGATGAGATAGACAAGATCGCCCGGAAGAGTGAGAACCCATCGATCACGCGCGATGTGAGTGGTGAAGGGGTCCAGCAGGCTCTTCTCAAGATTCTTGAAGGAACAGTCGCCTCAGTACCGCCGCAGGGTGGACGCAAGCATCCGCAGCAGGAGTACATTCAGATTGACACCCGCAACATTCTGTTTGTGTGTGGAGGTGCATTCGACGGACTCGAGGACATCATTGAACGTCGACTGGGTAAGAGGCAGATCGGATTCGGCCCGGACAGTGAATCGAGTACCGAGGCTCCGGATCCCCTCCAGTCTGTTGAGCCGGAAGATTTGCTGCGCTATGGGTTGATCCCTGAACTCGTGGGTCGTGTTCCGGTCACGGTAGCTCTGCATGATCTGGATGAAGACGCGATGATGGAAATCCTCACGCGGCCAAAGAATGCCCTGGTCAAACAGTACCAGAAGATGTTTGAGCTCGAAGGAGTCGGCCTGACTTTTGACCCGAAGGCCCTGGAAGCGATAGCGAAAGAGACCATCAAGCGTGGCACCGGGGCGCGCGGGCTTCGCGCGGTTCTTGAGACGGTGATGGTGGACATCATGTTCGACCTGCCGTCCCGTGATGACGTGCGTGAAGTAGTGATCACGCGCGAATCCATCGAAGATGGCACGGCCCCGCTGCTGATTCTCGAGCCCGAAGTTCAACGCCGGGAAGCCTGATATTTCCGACACGGAAGATGCCCGCATTCGACAGGTCGAATTTTCGGGCGCGATAGGCGCAGCCGGGCAGGATCCACCGGGACAGTTCCCGCAGGTGGCGGTCGCCGGTCGGTCCAACTGTGGCAAGTCCAGCCTGATCAACAAACTCGTAGGACGCAAGAGACTTGCGCGCGTATCTCAGGTGCCGGGAAAAACCCGCGAGATCAATTTTTACCTGATAAATGACCGGTTCTTCCTCACCGATCTTCCCGGGTATGGATTTGCCAGGGCACCTGAAGATGCTCGAAAGCACTGGAATATGCTCATCGAGAATTTCTTGACCGACAACGCTGACCTGGTGGGTATCATAGTTCTGATTGATGCGAGACGCGGGCTTCTGGCCCAGGATGAGCAACTGCTCAACTGGCTGGCTGACCTGCAGATTCCCGCCCTGTTTGCACTGACCAAAATCGACAAGCTGAACAGAATCGGTCGAAAAAAGGCTGAGGCTGCTCTACAGAAAGATCTCGCCTTGAACGCGGATCAGGTCATTGCCACCTCCGCCCACTCGGGTGAAGGGGTAGACACACTGCGCGAGAGCCTGTTCGCTCTCGTCGATTCCTTTGCGGCGGAGGCCGTATGAGCAGGGACCAGCTCACAT
>JBDHMQ010000272.1:0-3141 GCA_039656095.1 Gemmatimonadota bacterium
CTTGGACGACTGGATCATAGGCGGGGCTGTCGGCCACAGGCCCGCATCAACCTCACACGAGCGCGCGACGCCCTCGCTTCGCTTGGAGCTACAGTGGCGGCCTCAGAACTAAGTGGCGAGCTCGAAGCCCTGGACCCATCGTAAGCCGGCCGTTCTCAATTCACTACTTTCGTGTCAAGAATTGGTACAGCTGTATCGCAGCGACCCACCCACCCCTCCTCTACCATTCATAGATAAACGACTGTAACTATCTAAACAATAGCTGTTTACATCGTTTAGATCCGAATATAATACTTCTGGCACCGCCCTTGCCTTTTTAGCGACTCAAGAAAAACAAAGTTCCCCCCAGGAACCGATAATTGGTTCCAACAATAAGGAGCAGGAAAGATGAACATGGAATTTCTCAGGTTGCGCGTGATGAAGGCCGCGTCGTTGGCAGCACTGGTCTTGATCTCTGGCGCGTGTGGTGATGATGATCCGACCGGACCAGGCGGAGGCGGCACTGGTAGCTCTGTCGTGTCCCTTTCGGTAGGTGTCCCGGCGGCTGCACCATCGCCGTCAATCGTCCCTGACTTCCCGTTTGACATCCGGGTTGCACAAGGCGACCAGGAAATGCTCCTGGACAGAGTGTCGTTCGTAGTTCGCAACATCAAGCTTGAGAGCGAGCTGTCTGATTGTCCCGGATCCGAGAGTTCTTCGGACGACGGGTGTGTGGAATTTGATGCCGGTCCGGTCATTGTCGATCTTCCCGTGAACGGAGAGCCGCCGCAGACGATTTCGGTTACCAATCTTCCGGATGGTACGTACGATGAGTTGAGGTTCAAGGTTCATAAACCGGAAGACAACACGCCCGAAGATCTCGCTTTCATAACAGCCAATCCGGAGTTCGACGGTGTCAGCATCCTCGCTACGGGAACCTTCGACGCGGATGTGACCGACGCTAATCCGGCTGTTTCTTTCACATTCGTGACGGATTTGAATCGGGAGCAGAGGAATCAGATAACGCCGTTCACAGTCGAAGCAGGTGTAGGCGGCAACATCAACGTCACCTTTACCGTGGACGTGGATACCTGGTTCAGGGATGCGACCGGAGCGCTGATTGATCCGGCCACGGCACTTAAGGGCGAGGTAAACGAGAACGTCGTCAAGGATAACATCGAAGCGTCCATCGAGACCTTCCGGGATGACGACAAGGATGGCTCAAGCGACGACTAGGACCCGAGTTTCAAGCCTGTCGCTTTATGAGCGCCCTGGTCCGCATGTCGCGGATCAGGGCGTTTCGCTGTCGAAGATGCCCCACTCGTGCAGGTTCTGCGCGAAGCCCGTGACCCCTACCTCGACACCACCTATCCGGGGAGACACAGCCAGCAGCTGGTCGAAAAACCATAGAAAGGCATATGGATGATCTGCCGCTATGGTTTGCGCTGCTTGCTTCCAGTAGGTGCGGGCTGCAGCAGGACTCGGCGCTGCGAGCGCACTGTCCATCAAGCTGGCGACTCGGGGCACATCATAGCTCACCAGATTGACGGGACTGTCGGGGTCAGCCCAGAAGAATGAAATGTCCGGGTCCAGTCCGACCTGCCAGCCGAGGAGCACGGCTTCGTAGTCGTGTGCCCGTGCCCGGGCGAACAAGGAACCGAATTCCTGCTGGCCGATCTCAACCGCGACGCCGATTGCGGCAAGTTGCTGCTGGATGATCACGATCGCGTCTGCGCGTCGCGCGTTACCCGCAGAGGTCTCGATTTTGAAGCTTAGATCGCGACCGTCGGATTCCCGGACTCCGTCACCGTCGTCGTCGCGCCATCCCGACTCATCAAGCAGTCGCCGCGCTTCGTCCGGATTGTATAGAGCGCTCTGGGGCACCGGCGCGAGATCCGCGAATAGGGAGCCATAAGGGCCGAAAGCAGGTTCCGCGAAGCCCCTCATATCGACCGCGTTGATGATCAAATCCCGGTCGATCGCGAGCGAGAGAGCACGACGGACAAGGGAATTCGCGAACGCCGGATGCGCCTCCGGATTCCACGCGATGAAGTCGTACCCACGCTGCGGAATCCGCGCGAGTCGGAAACCACCGTCGGACAGGCCATCAAGCCCCGCGTAGGAATCAAGTTGAATCAGGTCGACTTCGCCGGTCCTCAGTGCCGCCCGCCGTGTCGTTTCGTCAGGCATCACTTGCAGGGCGATCCGATCGAGTCGAGCAACCGGACGTCCCCGATCGTTTCGCTCAAGGACAATGCGCTCTGCCGGTGCCCATTCTGCCAGGTTGAATGAGCCGCTTACAACGAGCCCGGATTCAGCGGCATCTGCCATCAGCGAACGCAGGCCATCCATGGCGAGTTCGCCGTATGCGTGCGCCGGCAGGATGCCGATGCCGGTGTCGAACAGCATGGCCGGGTAGGCCTGCTCGAAGAAGAACGAAACGGTCGAGTCATTAACAGCGACGACGGAGTCAATCCTCGCTGTGACGCCGGACAGCGGGAGCGGTTCATCGGGATCATTCAGGAGTCCGAATGTGAATACGACGTCCTCGGCGACAATCGGCTCGCCATCCGACCAGCTTCGGGACGTGTCCAGCCGGTAGGTCAGCTTTGCACCGTCGATCTCGTATCCACGTGCCAGAGCCTGCGGGTGGTGCTCCGGAAAGGAAAGTCCGCCGTCTCTCCACTCGGCGAAATTCAAGCCCGGGTAGAGCGCATTGCCGAATTCGAAGTCGAGCGCAGCGGCTGCAAGTGGAGGCAAGAGAGTGGTGGGGGATGAACTGACACCGATCACGACGGTGCCTCCGTCCTGGAGAGGAGCGTCCCCGGCAGACGAGAACCGGTCGTCCGTTGGTGCATCGGAGCACGCGGTAGCGACGATCGCAACGAGAACCAAACAGGCCAGCTGTCTATTCACATCCTGTTCTCCACCCAGAGTTCTTGATCCTTGACTACAGAGCTCTCTGTCCAGACTAAGGACTCCCTGCACCCATGGGCAATCATCGCTGTCCCTCACAAAGACCTAGTTCCTGCTCAATATTCGGGATGCGAGAGGGCGACTCCGAACGGTTTATCGCACTGACCGGCTAGAACCCGCCAGGGGGCGACCGTTGGCACGTTGGTTCAGCGCGCTCCGTTGACGTCCAGCCGGGCCCGCCCGCAC
>JBDHMQ010000273.1:0-2626 GCA_039656095.1 Gemmatimonadota bacterium
GAACGGACAGAATGGATGGCCGATACGGTCGGATACCTCGGAGAACGGTACCCGGACCTCGGTGAAACCGAGTTGTCGGAATTGACTGATATCGGTAACAGGTACTGCCAACCAGCAATTCCTCACGGCCCCATCGGATCCGTAGCAGGTGAGGCGGCCGACTGACCACACGAGGCTAACCAAAACTGGAGATTCCTGCCGCCGGTGACGCGATGACGACGGTCCTGATGTTGTTGCTCGTGCTCGTGCTGGTTCTTGCGAACGCCTTTTTTGTTGCTGCGGAATTCGCTCTCGTCGCCGTTCGCCGTTCCCGAATAGAGGAGCTGGCGCTACGGGGCGATCGGATGGCGCAACGAGTTCGAAAGGCGCAGGAGAACCTCGATCGATCCATTTCGGGAACCCAACTAGGGATCACGCTTGCTTCGCTTGGTCTCGGTTGGATCGGTGAGCCGGTTGTTGCCCGGCTGATCGAAGGCTCGTTCGTCATCTTGCCTGATCCCATGTCGGTCGTCGCGACTCACGCCATGGCCGTAGCCATCGCGTTCGCACTAATCACTTTCCTGCACATCGTCCTGGGCGAACTCGTACCCAAGTCGGCGGCACTGTTGCGCCCAGAAGCGGTGAGTCGGTGGGTGGCCGGGCCGTTGAACCTGTTCAACCTGCTGGTCTCGCCGATGATCTTCGTCCTCAACGGAGCCGCACAGCTGATCGTGCGGGCGGCGGGTGGTGGCAATCTTACTACCAGCCAGTTGGTTCACAGTCCCGATGAGATCGAAATTCTCCTGCGACAAAGCCGTGCAGAGGGAGTCGTCGAAGTCGATGAGGAGGCGATGATCCACGGGGTGTTTGAATTGACGCGCACCGTGGCCAGGGAAGTCATGACCCCAAGACTCGACATCGTCGGATTCCCGGAGGGCACGGACCTGAAAGAGGTGCTGGCGACGGCCGCCGAATCTGGATTCAGCCGTTTTCCGGTCTACCGTGAGTCGATCGACGATGTGGCTGGTGTGGTACTGGTGAAGGATCTTCTCAAATGGGTCGGCAAATCTGCCACGGACGAGGAGTTCAAGCTCTCCGGCGTGATGCGTCCGCCGTTCTTCATTCCTGACACGAAACCGGTGGATGATCTGCTGGCCGAGTTTCGGCGCCAGAAGGTGCACATGGCCATCGTCGTCGATGAATTTGGTGGAACCGATGGCGTCGTCACTCTCGAAGACCTCGTAGAAGAAATTGTTGGAGAGATTTTCGATGAGCACGATGTGGCCGAGGCAGAGATCGAATTGTTGGATGGAGGTCGGGTTCGCGTAGACGGTGGAGCGGACTTCGAGGACCTGTTGGACCAGTTCGATGTAGGTACTGTAGAGGGGGCGGACGAGTACGATACGGTGGCCGGGTATGTGATCGGCCAGCTCGGTCGAATTCCATCCGCCGGCGAACGTGTGGCGTTGGGGAACGCCATGCTTGAGGTAATAGAGACGCTGGACCAGCGAGTTACCAGGTTGGAGTTGTGCCTTGCTGGCACCGTCCTGGACGAGGAGTCGGATCCCGCAATCGAAGGGGAGAGTGGCTCACGATGACTACGGAATTCTGGAGTTCCGAGGAGTACGACGGTCAGGCGCAACGGAAGTATGAAGCTGGCGAGTACGATGCAGCGCTGGAGATTCTCAAGGAGGGGTCGTCCCTCTATCCGGCGGCGGTCGAACTCAGGGTTTCTCTTGGCTACACGCAGATGGCCAGAGAAGAATTTGTGCGAGCGCGCAGAGCGTTCGCTGCGGCGTTGATGCTCGAGCCGGACCACGAGGACAGTCTCGTGGGACTTGCCGACAGCTACCTCCGTTTGGGTGAGCGTGCCCGCGCACTGGGTGCATTCGAACGCGTAGTCGAGCTGGGGTTCGCCAGAGACCTGGATCTGATGATGACCAGCGGCCGCGCATTGTTGCGCGAAGGCCTGCTCGAACATGCCGAGCGTTTCTTTCGCATGGCGATCGCGGCGGACCCGAAGAGCGGTGATGCGGCTGCAGATCTCGCGCTCACGCTTCATCGTCGTGGCGACCTCGACAGCGCACGAACCTGGCTCAACAAGGCCCTCGAACTCGATGAGTCGAATCACGATGCTCGGGCGCTACTCGCAAACCACCTTTACGAGACCGGCGATCGACGTGCGGCGTTGGCGCAATTCGAGCTGATTCCTCCGCGGTCTCTGTGGGACTCGCTTACCGTTTGGCGCGTGATTGAGTTACTCCGCGCCTGCCGGCACGAGCTGGATGACGAGGGCGCCGTCCGACCGTACCTGGACCGCCTGGACCAGCTGTTTGATGAGTCGACGCCGGAAGATCGACTGTTCGAAGAATTGGTACTCGCCGCCGATGGCGAATCTGATTCCATCGTGCGTGGCCAGATGGACATGTTCCGACCAGGCGCGGAGACGCTGCCGGTTCGCATGGATGGTTCAGGAAACGACTGGGTGGCGGTGATCCAATTGCTGTGCCGGATGTCGTCCAACCCGGACCGTACTGTCGAACAATTCATGCAGGACACGGCGCTTCGCGTTCGCCGTACAATGGGACTCGCGCTGCCAACCGATGACCCCGGGGCCTTTCTCGAGGCGTCGGCTCGGGCTGGTGTG
>JBDHMQ010000274.1:0-2588 GCA_039656095.1 Gemmatimonadota bacterium
GCGCAAGCCACTGAGAAACAACTGATCGCCTACTATCCAGAATGGGGCGTTCACCTGCAGCCCTACTTCGTCAAAGATATCGTCTTTAACTGCGCAGCGGAGCTGATCACGGTACTGAACTACTCTTTTGTGATCCCCGCACCAGGCCCGGACGGCGATGTCGTTTGTACGCTGGACGATCCCGAGGCGGCGTATCAGCAGTGGTATGACGGCACCAGCCCGTCGAAATGGACCAACCTCGGAACCTGTAACGAATAAGGATTACTTTCAGCTTACCCAACGGCTCTCACCTTCTGCACCTGGGTCTTTCATGGATAGCGCGAAGTCATCCAGGAAAGAGGTCGCCGCTTCCTCGAAAGATACACCGTATTTTTCCAGATTTGATCGTCACTCAATCCGCCATCTGGTACTGACCATTGAGGGCGTAAACATGCTCCCGCCAGATCCTGTCGAATTGCCCGGCATTGGCTACTGGCGCCTGGATCAGGGCGAGGATCAGCGCACGTTGCGCCTCGGTGTTACCCGGCTTGCCGTGCAGGCCGGTGGCATAGGCTGAAAAATCACGCACAAAGACATCAAATATCTGATTCAGCAGATCCGGATCGGTGCCTTCCATCAGGCATTTTTCCAGGATCAGGTGGCCGTAGACGATCAGCGTGAACAGCTCACCCATGCTTAACATGTAGTCGATGTCGCGGACCTGCTGCTGGTCCGGCCCCGCGGTGAGCAGCAGTTTTCTGAAGCCATCGATCTGTGTCCTGAACACTTCGATATTAGGCAGATCGAATTGGTGGTAGGTGAGGTTGTAATCGTGGAAGTGAATGTCGCCCAGCCCCCTGGTGGGCCCCTGGTCGAACAGGAAGGTATCGTCGGCCTGATCGGTGCGGTGGGGGATATCCGCGTAATCCACCGGGGCGAACAGATAGTTCTTCATGAACTTGACGATTAGTGCCATGTTGACGTGGGCGGTGCCTTCCAGCTTCGGCAGCGAGACAATTTCCTCGGCCGCAATCTCGAAGAAAGGCTCCGCCTCGAAGCCCTTCGCGGCAATCACATCCCACAGGCCGGCGATGACCTTCTCACCCTCCATGGTCACCTTCATTTTTACGATCGGGTTGAACAGCAGGTAGCGGCGATCCTCGGCAGAGGCGCAGCGCAGGTAATCCACCGCGCGGTAGGAAAAAAGTTTCATTGCCGCCAACCGGCAATAAGCATCGGTGAACAGGCGTTTGACCTGGGGGAAGTCGGTGACCTGCTTGCCGTAAAGGATTCGACTGGCGGCGTGGTTGATCGACTCGTACAGCGCATGGGTGCATATGCCGATCGCGCCGAAGCCAAGATTGAACTTGCAGTAATTGATGGTGTTGAGCATGTCGTCCCAGGCTTTGGGGCCCACGCTCAGGATGTCATCTTCGCTGATCGGGTAATCGTGCAGGCGGTACTCGGCAACGTAGTTCTGCTTGTTGACGGTGTTTTTCACGCACTCGTACTTTTCGTGCTTTGAGTCGACGACAAAAAATACATAGTCGCCGGTTTCGCTGTTCTTGCCAAAGGTGGACACCAGCGCTGCCTCGTTGCCGTTACCGATGTAGTACTTGCTGCCGCGCGCAATATAGCTGCCGTCGGCCTGCGGAATGAGCCGCATGCTGGAAGAGTAGATATCCGCTCCATGCTCGCGCTCCGACAGCCCGAAGGCGAAGACCGCACCTTCTTTGAGCAGTTGCGCCGCACGCTGCTTGACCTGCTCGTTGTCGCCGTTAAAGATTGGTCCCAGCCCGAGCATGGATACCTGGAAGGTGTACCAGTACGTGATGCCGTAAAAGCCGGCAATCTCGGCAAACTCCACGTTGCGCAAAGTATTCCAGGCGGCGTTTTCGCCATAGCCCTGCGGCGTCATCAGGGTGGCCAGCACTTGGCGGGACTTCATGAAGTCGACAAATTCATGGTTCCAGGTTTTCTCGTGCCAGTCCTTCTTGAGGCTTTTTAAGCCTTTCGCTTCGAACCAGTCGGCCACGGCCTGCAACATCTCGTTGGTGTGCTGGTCGGGGTGTTGACCGCGATAGGTTTTGGGGTTGAACAGGAACATCAGTTTCTCCTCAACTACCCGGCGTTTTCACCGGATCGGCCGGCCGTGGCGGCAAAATGCCCGGTTGGGTCGCCAAGCGCTGCAGCGCCTCCTGGATGCCCCGGTCAAGCTGAGGGTCTTCGCCCCGGAGTACCGCCTCGGGTGGATTATCCACCTCGATGTCGGGACTCACTCCCTCACCTTCAATGGTCCATTCACCGGCTGCTGAAGCAGTTCCGAACTGGGGCACATAAACACTGCCACCGTCGATCAGTCCACCGAGGTCGGTGATGCCGATGACGCCTCCCCAACTGCGTTTACCGATCAGGGGGCCCAGGTCCAGCGCCTTGAACGCGGCCGGGAAAATATCGCCATCGGAGCCCGAATCCTCATTCAATAATGCGACCAGCGGACCGGTGAAAACGGCAGTCGGGTAGGTACCCACATTATCCATGCCGCGGTTGTAGTCCATGAACACGTGGCCCCGGTCCAGCCGGTTGATCAACATTTGAGAAACGTTGCC
>JBDHMQ010000275.1:0-2827 GCA_039656095.1 Gemmatimonadota bacterium
AAGTGCGCTCGCGAAGTGGAGAGATCCGGCCGGGTGCCCTGGCGGCATTTGTGTTCCGATACGAAGACGCGGGAGAGCGGGTCAAACGATAATGCAGGAAACGAAGACATTGGACGAACTGGACATAGAAGCCGAACGGCTCCTGGCGGCAGGTGCATTCGTACCCCGCGTACGTGCGGCCGTCGCAGAGCGCGTGGTCGGCCAGAACCGAATGGTGGACCGTCTGATCATTGGTCTGCTGGCTGGCGGCCATGTGCTGCTCGAGGGCGTTCCAGGGCTAGCCAAGACGCTGGCCGTTCGTACGCTGGCCGACGCGATCGACACCACCTTTCACCGCATCCAGTTTACGCCCGACCTGCTACCGGCTGATTTGATCGGCACACTGATCTGGGAAGAAACGAAGCGACAGTTTGTTCCGAAGAAGGGGCCGATTTTTGCCAACCTGATTCTAGCTGATGAAATCAATCGGGCACCGGCCAAGGTTCAGTCTGCATTGCTGGAGGCGATGCAGGAGCGTCAGGTTACGATCGGTGATGAGAGCCATCCGTTGCCCGTGCCGTTTCTCGTACTTGCTACACAAAATCCGATTGAGCATGAGGGCACCTATCCATTGCCTGAGGCCCAGATCGACCGGTTCATGCTGAAGATCCGTGTTCCGTATCCGGACCGCGACGAAGAGCGGGAGATCCTGCGTCGAGTGGTCAGCGACGACCTGCCGCCGGTCGAACCCGTCGCATCGCCGGACGAAATCATGGCCGCACGAGCCATGTTGTCTGACATTCGCGTCGATCCGCGTGTGGAGGATTACATACTCGACCTGGTTCGAGCCACTCGCGAGGCCGCGGTACACGATGAAGAGCTTGCCGGCTGGATTGATATCGGGGCCTCACCCAGGGCCACGATCTTCCTCGGCCGCGCCGCCCGTGCACAAGCCTTCATGGAGGGCCGGCCGTACGTCATTCCGGAGGACGTCAGGGACCTTGCTCTAGACGTATTGAGGCACCGGATCCTGATGACGTTCGAGGCTGAAGCAGAGGAGGTCACGCCCGACCAGGTGATCGAGCGCCTTCTCGGAGTCGTGCCCGTACCCTGATGCGGTTTGCCCTGCCATGGGGCCGTCGTCCAACCGCCCCATCGTCCACACAGGACGTCAGCGAATTGGTTCGCCGCCTTGAAATCAGGGCCCGCCGCTTGATGGAGAATCGAGCACTCGGAGCATACGACGCAGTATTCCGTGGTCACGGCATTGAGTTCGCCGAGGTCCGTGAATACGCACCGGGTGACCCGTTCAACGCAATCGACTGGAAGGTAACGGCCCGAACCGGCCGGCCGTTCATCAAACGGTTCGTGGAGGAGCGGGAACTCAACGTCCTCCTCGCTGTGGACGTGTCCGGATCAACCAAGTTCGGGACACGGGGGCGAACGAAGAAGGACCTCGCGACGGAAGTGGCTGCGTTGCTTGGACTCGCCGCTATTCGGAACAATGACCGTGTCGGCCTCCTCCTGTTCAGTGACACGATTGAGGCGTACATCAGGCCTCGCCGCGGTCGCCAGAGACTTCGGCACATGCTCCACGAGCTTGTAAGCCATACCCCATCTCGACCTGGAACTGATCTTGGACTCGCCGTCAGGACTGCCGGTCGTGTGCTAAAGACCCGGTCTCTGGTATTTCTACTTTCCGATTTTCGTGATGCAGGATTTCGTCGCGATCTGACAGCGCTGTCGCGACGGCACGATGTGGTGGCATTCCATCTCACTGACCCCGGCGAACGGGTGTTGCCACGCGCAGGCATTCTTGAGGTCCAGGATCCGGAAACGGGCGATGTCGGCATCCTTGATCTAGGCGATCCAACCGTGCGAGAGAGCCTGACAAGTAACGCGACAGGCAGGATAGATGAGGTCAGCCGGACGTTCCGTCGGGCGGGATGCGATGCGCTACGGCTGCGCACAGATCGGTCATACGCGGCAGAACTGGCCACTTTCTTCGCCCGACGGGCCAGGGCCCGACTCCGATGAGATCCCGCCCGATCGTCGTTCGTCTAGCCGTCCTGGCCGCCGGACTTGCCATGGTTCCGGCGCTGGGTGCCCAACAAGTGAACGGCCTGCGCTTGAGTGCCGTGCTGTCCGCCGACACGGTGCGCATTGGTGAACCGTTCACAATCGGCATCATCGCCGTGTCAGCCGATCCCGTTGAGGCACCGCCGTTGCTCCCGAACGGAGACGGTTGGGAGCAACTTCAAGTTGTACGTGTCGAAACTTCAGACTCTGAATTCAGATTCTATTATCGACTGGTCGCCTGGCAGGTAGAGCTCGTCGCACTTCCCGATCTGATTCTGTCTGCAGGGTCGGGTGGGGGTCGGGATTACACGGTATCTCTGCCCGTGCCGATCATTCGGTCTGTCCTTCCAGCAGGCGAGGAAGCACCCCTTCTTCAATCGCCACGGCCACCGATACAGCAAGGTTTTCCCTGGGCTCTGCTACTGGTCGCGCTGATTCTTCTTGGGTTGACTATCTGGTGGTTGAAGCACCGGGCCAGTCCGGCGATGGTTGTCACATCCGTGGTGGTTGAAGCACCGGGCCAGTCCGGCGATGGTTGTCACATCCGTAGTCGACGAGGAGCGGAACGCTGCGGCCCGAGCACGCGCCGCTGTTCTCGCGCTTCGGTCGGAGGCCGAAGTGGGGTCTGTGGCCGCTGCTGGATTCTACGATGAGCTCGAACAGATTTTGCGGCACTATCTGTCAGGCACCCGGGCTTGGCCCGTCGGGCAACCGGTGCGCGAATCGCGGGAGCTGTCGAGTGTGACCATGCGGGCTCTGCATCGCCAAG
>JBDHMQ010000276.1:0-2528 GCA_039656095.1 Gemmatimonadota bacterium
GATCGGGGCAGCGAATGCCGCTCCAACTGCTTCCGTATCGCGCCCGAGTCCGGGTACAAACTGTCTGCGGTTGAATTCTCCCGTTGTCTGGAGCTGCCACCCGGTAGCCGCCGCAAAGGACTCGAGGTTGCCATCTCCCAGTTCGGCCACGCGCGTCTCGGCGATACCGCGCGCCAGCTCGATGCGTCGTTCTGCTCCGAGAGTCGCTTCTATCTGATCGCGAACATTCTCAAACTCGAATTCGCCAGCCTCAGTACGCGATAGTAATTCGACCAGGTGGTATCCAGAGCCGTTCTCATAGAACTCACTCAACTCGCCCAGTTCGGTGGTCTCCTCGAGCGCCCAGTCCACGGCGACACCCAGGGAGCCGGCGCCGGGAACGAAATCGAATCCGTCAGTCAGCGTCACACCGTCCCGGTAGTCTATGCCCATTGAATCGGCGGCCGTGCTGAGACCGTTGTCCAATGCGATGCCTTCCAGGTTATCCATGAGACCGAACAGCTCGTCTTCCCCCTGAGTCGACAATTCGACGGGGAACACGATGTGGCTGACCGAAGACGTGTCAGCTATTCGATCGCTCACAAGCAAAAGGTGGTATCCAGCAGCCGTGCGAATCGGCTCGGAGACTTCGCCGACGTCGAGGTTCTCGACTGTCGTGCTGATCGGGTCGACCAGCTGATCTGGCGTGTAGCGGCCCAACTCACCGCCGGCCTGGCCAGTAACCGTATCCGCTGAGAACTCAGCGGCGGCGGTCGCAAAGTCGAGGCGTTCAGCCAGAATCTCGGCGCGAACCGAGTCGGCAAGAGTCTGGGCAGCGGATGTGTCGGAAGCAGTCGGTACGGTCGAGACTGATACGAGACGGACTGTTGCAGTCGCGGGACGCTCAAAATCTTCGCGGTGTGAGCGGTAATATGCCCGCGCATCAGACGTGCTGATCTCGATATCGGAGTCGTTTACAACCAGTGCGGGGTCTACGGTAACGTAGGAGACAATCGCGGTTTCATTCTGAGCCTGAAATTCCTGCCACGCTTCGGCATCACTCACTGCGACACCCGCCAGCAACTGTTGCTCAAAACGGCGACGCGGAATCGCGTCGCGATAGTAATTCTCAATGTTCCGCAACAGCTGTTCGTCCACGCTCGGGTCGGCGAAAAAGGCCTGATACTTCGCGTAGTCGAATTGACCATTCGTCTGGAAGGCAGGATCCCCAATCAGGTCCGGCGGCGGCGATACACGAAACGCCTGCGAGATCTCATCGTCGGTCACAGCGATCCCAATGCGGTCAATCTCCTGCTCGATAACGATCACCCGGATCATTTGCTCCCAGGCGTCAGCCTCGATCTGGCGCGATTCTTCGTCCGTCAGGGACGTGCCTTTCTGGGCCCGTGCCTGATTCAGTGTCGATGTCGAGTAGTTGCGCCAGCGCGTGTAACGGACTTGTTGGCCATTAACCACCGCAATGACAGGATTCGTGCCCAAGCCCGCCTGCGTATCACGGCTCTGAACTCCCTCGAACACGAGCCAGCCCGCGAAGGCGAACGCAAGAAACACGATCGCATAGCGAGTCTTTTCGCGGATCGTCCGCATCATCATATACCCGGCACTCCGTTGCAGTCTCTTAGGTTTTGTCGGACACGTACGTGAACAATACTGGCCCGGAAATCAAGCCTTCAAAGTTATTCCCGGCACTCGGGGCGAGCAAGCTCGGCGCGGACCTCAGGCGTTTGACATGCCGGAAATAGCCCGCCTACCTTGTAATCGCATGAAAGCACAGCGTTTTTTCAGACCCCGAATCGACGTCACGTCGGAAGTTGTGAGCATGAGCCAGGACTCGTCGAAAGACAGTGAAATTCAGCGCTTCGAGGCCCAGTACCGGGAAAACCCGGATAGCCTGGTGTTTGCGCGTCTGGCTGACGCATACCGGAAAGCGGGAAATCCGAAGCGGGCGCTCGAGGTATTGGAGGCCGGGATCGGCCGGCACCGCAACTATCCAAGTGCGCACATTGTTCAGGCCCGGGCATGCATTGACCTGGGCCAATCCGGACCGGCGGAGGAAGCGTTCCTTCGCGTCCTGGAGTTGGATAGCAGCAATCTGGTGGCCCTTCGTGGTCTTGCTGCGTTGGCTCGCGAGCGAGGCGATCTGGCAGGTGCACGGCAGTGGTTCCAGCGTATATCCGGGCTTCATCAAGAGTCCGCGGACGCGGTAGACGGGGAATCCGAGACCGCTCCTGGTCCACCAGATGGGTCCCCGCGTCCAGAGCATCCCACGAGCCTGGACCCGCTTCCGAGGACCGAAGAGGAGTGGTGGACCCCGGATTCCAAAGCTGCTCCGCCGCCCGTTGAGCCATCAGCCAGTGGTTCGGCTGAAGCATGGTGGTTTGAGGACCCTGACGAGGGCGAGCCCGCTGACGATGGTGATCTGCTGACTCGGACGATGGCCGAGTTGTATGAGAAGCAGGGCCTCGTCGAACAGGCCGCCGCTATCTATCAGGAGTTGCTCAACGATCGGCCGGATGACGGAGAATTGC
>JBDHMQ010000277.1:0-2505 GCA_039656095.1 Gemmatimonadota bacterium
TGGCGGCTTCGTCGAAGATTCTACCCTGCAGATCCACCATGCCCGCGCCGGTAGCTCCTGCATCAATCTCGCTACGAATAACCTGTCCCGGATGCGTGCTGGGATAGTACAGCCACAGGTAGCTGCCGTCGGCGACGATCAAGTCATCGGCGGGATCGCTGAAGTCCATCACGAACCGACCGCGACCCTTCTGATACCATGTGCCCGAGCCCGTCCGGCTGCGGCCAAGCAGGGTAACCTCGATCGTCTGTTCGAATTGTGCCTCAAGCGAGTTCAAGGCATCGTAGACCGCCTCGGCCCGGGCGAGCACTGCCCGTACATCTTCGGTGGATTCCTGGGCCGCCGCTGTACCGGCAGCTACGAGCAGACTGCCCGCAATCGCAAGTACCAATACGGCTCGCTTCCCATAGTTTGGCATCACCCGGGTCCCCCGCTCGTTCAGCTGTCTCGTATCTCCTGGCTCACCCCTGCAACTAGAAGACGAGTACCCTCCTCCAACGGTCACCGTTCCGGCGCGTCGTCCTGGAGGTCTTCTCCGCGCATGAGTGCCTCCAGCCGATCGAGCGAGAGCAGTACTTCGCGGGGTTTCGAGCCATCCGGTGGACCCAGTACGCCCGCTGATTGCAGCTGATCGACTATCCGGGCGGCTCGGCCATACCCGATCTTCAGCCGCCGTTGGAGCAGGCTCGTCGAACCGGCGTCGTTGTTGATTACGATCTCGGCTGCCTTATGAAAGTACTCGTCCCAATCCGTGAGGATCTGGCCGCCGGCACCTACCTGGCTTTCCTCGATTTCGACCTCGCGAACTTCCTCAAGGATATCCTTTTCATCGGCTGCCGAACCGACTTCGATGCCTGCCGCCTTCCGGCGATACCAGTCGACGATCGCTTCGGTCTCTTCTGTCGAAATGAATGCGCCCTGAATCCGGTGAGGATCCGATTCGCCCGGAGGAAGAAACAACATGTCCCCGTTGCCAAGGAGGCTCTCGGCGCCGTTTTGATCGAGGATCGTCCGGCTATCGATTTTCGAGGCCACCCGGAACGCAATCCGACTCGGAAAATTCGCCTTGATCAGGCCGGTGATCACGTTTACGGACGGGCGCTGGGTCGCCACTACCAGATGGATTCCGACAGCCCGTGCCTTCTGCGCAATTATGGCGAGCGGCGTTTCGACTTCGGACTGGACGGTCATCATCAGATCGGCTAACTCGTCGATAATGACAACGATGTACGGCAACGGCCCTTCCGTCCAATTCCCTCGACCCGATCCGGCCGGTGCAGTGATGTCGGCTCCACGCCGGATGCGCTGGTTGATCTCGACGATGTTTCGGAGGGCGTTGGCGGAAAGCAACGCGTACCGTCGGTTCATTTCGAATACGACCCACCGAAGCAGCGACGCAGCATCGTTATTGTCGGTAACAACCGGATGCCGAAGATGCGGAAGATCGTTGTAGATGATCAGCTCCACCATCTTGGGATCGATCATCAGCAACCGAAGATCGCTCGGAGGATAGCGGTAAATCAGGCTTGTGACGATCGTGTTGATACACACGGATTTACCTGAGCCAGTCGCGCCGGCAATCAACAGGTGTGGCATGCGGACCAGATCGGCGCAGTATGGATTTCCGGACAGGTCGCGACCAAGCGCCAGTGGCAATATCGAGCGGGACTTCGCGTAAGCCGGTGCGTCCAGAACCTCTCGAAGCCGGACCATCTCGGGCTTCGGATTCGGCACTTCGACACCTACCGCCCCTTTGCCAGGTATCGGAGCGACGATTCGAATGGAAGGCGCTTTGAGTGCCAGGGCCAGATCGTCAGCCAGCGCGACCACCCTGCCGACTTTGACTCCTGCAGCCGGAACGACCTCGAATTGAGTCACCACTGGCCCGGTCGTCCACCCACCGATCGTGCTTTCTACTTTGAACGTCTTCAAAGTGGAAACCAGCAATTCACCGAGCCTCTTCAACTCGTCCTTCTCCAACCCCGAGCCCCGCCTTTCCGGCGACGTGAGCAGGTGCATCGAGGGGATCTCCTCGCCTGACGGATCCCCGGTACCGTCCAACTCCAGTTGAGCGTCCGCATTGGGTTCCGTACGTGAAGCGGGTTTGCTGCTTGGCTTTGGCCTGGTAACGGGCTCCGGTGCTGGCTCGGGCTCCGGCTCGGGTATAACCTCGGCGGCTTCCCAGGGTGACTCCTGCACGGTCTGGGGTCTGCGAGCCATCAGGCTCGCGACGGCATCGCGCACCTGGGGCCAGAGGCCCCGAACCCAGCGGACGAGCACTACGGCTCCCCTGTTCGCACCACGCACGGCTGTCCCGGCGCTATCGGCCGGCGACCAGCCGAATGTAAGTACCGTAAGACTGATCAGGACCGTAAACACGATGAGTTGGGCGCCCACGGTGCCGAATCCTGACAGGAGCGCTGAACCGAGCGCTGAACCGAGCCATCCAGCCCCCGTGCCGGTGTTTCCTACCGCCTGGCTCACGAGCCACCAGGCAGACGGTAC
>JBDHMQ010000278.1:0-2491 GCA_039656095.1 Gemmatimonadota bacterium
CGGCGAGCGTCTGGCCCGATTCGATGGCTGCTTTGATCGTCCGGTCATCAACGTCTGTCACGTTCATCACCTGCGTTACCCGAAACCCACTGTGCCGCAGGTACCGCCGAAGCAAGTCTTCCCATATAAACGTCCGAAAATTTCCGATGTGTGCCCGATCGTAGACCGTTGGCCCGCAGGTATACATACGGACCTCGCCCGGATTCACCGGCTCGAAGGATTCCAGGCGTCGGCCAAGCGTATTGTAGAATTGGAGGGACATGGCTCAGTTTTCGGCTGATTCTTCTACGTTAGAGGGTTCATTCGCTTCGACTTCTGCCTCAAGATCACCGTCATCGACGTCAAGTTCGTCGGATTCCAGCTCGGGAACGGACTTATCGGGAACGAGCTCAGGGAACGCTTCGGACCTCCAGGATTCATAGGCAGCGATTTCGTCCGGATGCTCGGCCGCCCATTGTGCGGCACACACGCCGATTGACACGTTCCCGCGGGCAGCCAGGAGCGGACGCAGCAGGTCTACTTCCCTGGCAAACACCAGTTCATCCATCGGTTGAAAGGCCGGTCCACCAAATAGAGTTCGTGCGACAATCCAACCATCAACATAGCTCGAGAGTACTTCTTCTTCTGCCTGGATCAGCAATTCGCAGCTCCCGTCCGGGTCCTGCCCTCTTACCACGCGCATCCTCATCACGGCGTAATTGTAATAGGCACGATCGGCCTCACGGAGATTTCCCGGCATGATGACGTTTACTGTGGAATCGCTGGTCGGCGACACGACGTTCCAGGGATACGCGGACTCCGCGGCCGTGACCTCCGCCGGCGGCCCGAATACCGTGCTGTAGAGAACGCGAGGATCTTCCTGAAGGTCACGGAACAGGGCGCGTGCGGTATCCAGCATGACTTGCAGGGTCGGAAGCTCGAACACAATCGTGTCTCGCTCCGTGGTTATCGAACGCTGCCCCAACGCTGGCGTCGACCCGATGAGGATGGCCACAGCTACCAGCAGAGCCTGGTCGCGCCACCTCATTCGACCGTCACGCTCTTCGCAAGGTTACGTGGCTGATCAACGTCGCATCCCCGCAAGACCGCTATTCGGTACGCGAGTAACTGCAACGGAATCACCGAAATCAGGGCCTGCAGACAATCGATCGTGCGGGGCACAGGAATCGCATGATCCACTCGATCTGTAAGCTGGGTGTCGCCCTCCGACACGATCGCCACGACACGACCGCCCCGGGCCTTCACCTCTTCGACGTTGGCAACGACCTTTTGATAGACATTGTCGGTCGGTGCAATGAACACCACGGGCATGTTCTCGTCGATCAGTGCGATCGGCCCGTGCTTCATTTCGGCAGCCGGGTATCCCTCGGCGTGTATGTAGCTGATTTCCTTGAGCTTCAAGGCACCCTCGAGAGCCACCGGGAAGTTGTAACCCCGACCCAGGTACAGGGCGTTGGTACTCTCATGGTATTGCTGCGCGATGCGGGTGATTAACTCATCCTGTTCCAGCACTCGCTCGATTTGCCCCGGAAGAGCCCGCAGACCGGCCACCATCTCCCGACCTTCGATCAGCGTGAATCCACGCCTGCGCGCCATGAAGAGCGCAAACTGGGCCAGCACGGTCAGTTGTCCCGTGAAGGCTTTCGTCGAGGCGACACCGATCTCCGGACCGGAGTGTGTATAGACTCCACCGTCAGATTCTCGGGCAATCGATGATCCGACGACGTTGACGATTCCCATGACAGGAGCACCCCGCCTCTTGGCCTCCCGCAAGGCCGCCAGCGTGTCAGCTGTTTCACCGGACTGGGATATCGCGATCACCAGCGTTCCAGGCGTCACAATTGGTTTCCGGTAACGATACTCGGAAGCGTATTCGACCTCTACGGGAATCCGAGCCAGTTCTTCAAGCAGGTACTCCCCGACCAACGCTGCGTGCCAGCTGGTTCCGCAAGCTGTAATCACGATGCGCTTCACGTTGTCGAGCACGTCCGCCATCTCTCGCAGACCGCCGAGATGGGCAATGCCCTCTTCTTCGAGCAATCGCCCACGCATGGCATCACGCACGGTATCAGGCTGCTCGTAGATTTCCTTGAGCATGAAATGTTCGAATCCGCCACGCTCGATCTGCTCAAGATCCCAATCGATATGGTTCACTTCCTTATCGATCAGTCTTACGACTCCCTCAGTGCCGAATTCGGAGAGCCTGGAAGTCTCATGTCCATCACGCGTCAGCACAGCAAGCTCGCCGTCATCCAGGTAGACGACTTTGCGGGTATACGCGAGAATCGCCGCAACGTCCGACGCCACGAACATTTCTCCCCGATCGTCTTCGCCGATACCAATGAGTAACGGTGATCCATTTCGCGCGACCACGATCTTGTCGGGATCACCAGTATGCATGACAGCGATGCCATAGGTCCCCTCGACTCTCGACAGCGCTGTGGCAACAGCGTGTTCGAGATTGCCCTCGAACACCTCGTCGATCAGGTGA
>JBDHMQ010000279.1:0-2486 GCA_039656095.1 Gemmatimonadota bacterium
TCCGAGATCGAGGCGTTTTTCCGCCATCTTCGTCGATGTGGCGGCGTGGTCACGAACTGGGCATTCGGAGCCCGGGACGCGAATTGTGGCTGGCGCGGATGGGAAACCCTGCGAGACTTCACAGGCGCTGTCGATGTCGTCGAGTACCAGGCCGGTGATGAATTGTTCGTGACAGTTCCGGCAATCCTCGCTGTCTCGGGAGGACTCGCTCCAGGATCGCGAATTGAATTTTACGCCGACAGCCATCTGGGGCTATTGACGCCGGGCCCGCGCGCATACTGGTCAGATTGGGCGCTGAACTCGCGCGCTGTCGGTGGTGATGCGGCGGCAGACGCTGCCCTGGCATTGCGAACAACCGCCGGTGGCGGCCGAGCCGTATGGATCGGATTCCGACCCGGACAGGCGGTCCGTCCGCTGGACAAAGCACGTGTTAACAGGTTACTGCGAAACTCACTTCGGTGGGCAGCTGGGGTTCCCTCGGCCTCCGTGGGGGCGTGGCCGGAGGGTCGGCGCGCTGGCCTGCTCGTGGCCGAAGATGTCGAGTCGGGTTTTGTCAACGCGACTTCCCTCGCCCGCGTGCTCCGGGAGCACGACATGAAGGGAACGTTCTTCGCTGTCTCCGAGATGGCTGTCGAACATCCGGCGCTCGCGGATTCTCTCAGAGACGTCGGCGAGATCGGAAGCCATTCGGCTGACCATGTATCGCCTGCAGGACTGCCGCTACGAGAGCAGCGGATCCGCCTGGATCGGAGTCGGAGGGAACTCGCGGACTGGGCAAACCAGGAGGTGGTTGGTTTGCGACCGCCGGAGGAGCGGTTCGATGAGGCGACGCTTAGAGCCTGGCTACGCTCGGACCCCGACCGTGAAGGGGCTGCTTACGTGGCCGCTGTAAACAGTGCCAGATCGGCTGCGCCGGAAGTTTTCCGCTTCCCCGAGGGATCTATCGTCGTACTACCGCGCCTGATGAAAGATGACTACAACGTCGTCGTGCAGGAAGGAACGCGAAGTCCGGAGCGCCTGGAGGCCGCCTACCTTGAAGGCCTGCACAAGCTCGGCGCGCTGGGGGGATTCGGCTTTATCAGTCTGCATTCACAAATTGGCGGGACACCGGGACAGATCGGTGTTGTGGCTGCCGTGTTGGATACGATCTCAAAGCAGCGTGACACCTGGTGGATAGCAACTGGTGCTGAGATTGCTCGCTGGTGGTTGGACAGAGACGCCATGCGGCTGACGCTGCGACGCGGGACGGACACGGACGACCTGGAGCTCGACATTGAAGCGCCGATCGGCTCGAGCTCCCGGGAGGTCTGGATCGATGTGACATTGCCCGGAGGCGAGCGGGTGCCATTCGAGGGCGACAGGCAGCTTCCTTATGCGCTGACAGAGTGGGGTGTGCGGATTCCAATTCGTGCGCTATCTGCGGGTGAACTACGCACTATCCGGCTGGCCATTCCCCCCGAGGCTTGATTCAGCCATCGGGGCTCGCAAGTTTGTTAGACATCACTCCTTTCCGGAAATTGCCAACTCGCCATTTTGAGAGGTCAGCGTGGGCGAGAAAGAAGTACAGCTGGCAGTCGATCAAGAAGAGCTCCGCGTGTTCACGCAGGCGCTCCTCCGTGACGTGCACGCACTGGAGCGGATGCTCGAAGCGGGCTCGATCGAGACAGGTATCCGGCGCATCGGACTCGAGCAGGAGATGTTTCTGGTCGATGAGATGTTTCGTCCAGCCCCTGTTGCCGTTGAAGCACTTGAGCGCATCACCGATCCCCGTGTCACAAGCGAAATCGGCCGATTCAATCTTGAGTGTAACGCCGATCCTCTGTTATTCGGCGGTGACTGCCTGAGCCAGATGGAGAGAGAACTCATCTCCATGCTCAATACGGTGAACGAGGCGACTTCGACGCTTGGCGCAAAACCTGTCCTTACGGGAATCCTCCCGACACTGCGTAAGTCGGACCTGACCATCGAAAACATGGTCCCTGCCAAGCGCTATTACGCACTGAATGATGCGCTCACGCGCCTTCGGGGTGGTCCATACGTCCTTTCGATCAAGGGCACCGACGAACTACGACTGACTCACGACTCGGTCATGCTCGAGTCGTGTAACGCGAGCTTCCAGGTGCATTTTCAGGTCGGTCCGGAGGAATTCGCGCGGATGTACAACATCGCGCTCGCTGTGACCGCGCCCGTACTGGCGGCTGCCGTGAATTCGCCGTTGATGCTGGGACGTCGGTTGTGGCACGAAACGCGGATCGCCGTATTTCAGCAATCGGTGGATACGCGGCAGACGATGCCGGAAGTTCGTGAGGTAGCACCGCGGGTCTCGTTCGGGCGGGATTGGGTGCACGACTCGGTGCTCGAAATCTTCCAGGAGGACATTTCGCGGTTCAAGGTCATCCTTGGCCGAGAAATAGAAGAGGATCCGTTCGCCGCCCTGGACGCAGGACGGGCACCGGCCCTGAAAGCTCTCCAATTGTTCAACAGTA
>JBDHMQ010000280.1:0-2475 GCA_039656095.1 Gemmatimonadota bacterium
GGAAACACGGGTGCAGCAGGTGCGCCGGGTGTCGTGTCGATGCGCTGGGACGACTGGAAGTCGGGAGACGACGTGGCCATCGTTGGAGTGGGCAGCGGGCTCACCTGGTCGGGATACGTGATGCGCTTCGGAGACCCGGTTTGAACTACGCAGAGTTCCGCGAACGCTCCCACTTCACGAAGGACGAGCTGCTCGCGATGGCTTACGGACGGCTTGTGAACGACGCGCCCGAAGACTTCACCGCGCGTCTGCCGACTCCGCCCATGATGATGGTGGATCGGGTCCTGGATATCACGGCAGACGGTCGACGCGGACACATCATCGCCGAGCAGGACGTGAACCTCGACGCATGGTTCTTTCAGTGTCATTTCGTCGGAGACCCTGTGCAGCCGGGTTGTCTCGGGGTAGACGCCGTCTGGCAGCTGATCGGATTCTACTGTGCGTGGCGTGGGGCCCTCGGGACGGGCCGGGCGCTTGGCTGTGGCGAGGTCGAGTTTTCCGGTCAAATCCGGCCGCATGACGCGGTCGTCAGGTACGAGGTGAAGATCGCGCGCTACACCGAACTGGCGACTTCAGCTATCGCGATTGGTGACGCCCGCGTCCTGGTCGACGGATCGGAGATCTACTCGATCCGGCGTGCCAAGGTGGGCGTCTTTCGCGGCATCGATTATCCGGACTACCCGTGGCCCTCGGAAAATTCCCGGGGCGGGCGGATGGAGGAATGAACGAGGCGCTTGGAGTCCGGCTTAGCCCGGACGAGCTGCTGGACCTGTTGCCGCAGCAGGAGCCGTTCCGATTCGTGGACGAGATCCTTGCTGTCGACGAGGATTCGATCAGCGCGCGTTACACGTTTCGGCCGGATGCCGATTTTTATCGGGGCCACTTCCCCGGCAACCCGGTCACGCCGGGCGTGATCCTGCTCGAATCGATCGCCCAGGTCGGTGTGGTAGCGCTCGGCATTTACCTGCTGGCCCTCGAGAGCGGACGGGACGAGATACAGAAACGCATCGCGTTGTTCGCTGACGCCGAGGTGGAATTCTCGGGTGTTGTCCGCCCGGGGGATGAAGTGGAGATTCATGCTAAGAAGGTATTCTATAGACGGGGCAAACTCCGTTCCGAGGCCGAAATGCGGCTTACCGACGGAACGCTCGTGTGCTCCGCACAAATTTCAGGAATGGGAGTGACCCTGTGAATCGGCGCGTTGTTGTTACAGGCATGGGAGTCGTAGCCCCGAATGCGGTCGGGCTGGAGGCGTACGACCAGGCACTGCGAGCGGGCAAGTCAGGCCTCAGCCATAACGAAACGATGGCAGAGGCGAAATTCGCCTGCACCGTCGCTGGAGTACCCGAGGGGACCGACGAAATCGCAGAGCGCTATTTTGATGAAGACGAGCTTATGGCGATGAATTCGAGCCACCGGTTCGGATGCATCGCGGCGGCCGACGCCTGGACGGATGCCGGATTCGACCGCCCCCAGCTGAATGACGATCACGTGTACTGGGAAGCGGGCGCCATAATCGGCACCGGGATCGGCGGCCTCGACACCGTCGGTGAACGGCTGGTGCCAATGGTCGATGCCGGCCGGGTCCGACGTCTCGGCAGCACCCTCGTCGAGCAGGTGATGACCAGCGGCGTGTCTGCACGCGTTGCCGGCCAGCTGGCGCTGGGCAATCAGGTGACGGCGAATTCCAGTGCCTGCAGCACGGGTAGCGAGGCGATTTTCGAGGGTATGCTTCGCATCCGATACGGACTCGCGGATCGTATGCTGTGCGGCGGAGCCGAGGGAGCCAGCCACTATATCTGGTCGGGGTTCGACTCGATGAGAGTTCTCTGCCGAACGCACAACGATACACCGGAGCAGGCGTCCCGACCGCTGAGTGCTACAGCCGGTGGATTCATCGCAGGTAGCGGCGCGGGAGTTCTCCATCTTGAGAGCCTCGACACGGCGATCGCGCGCGGCGCCCGGATCTACGCAGAAGTCATGGGTGGTGCGGTCAATTGTGGCGGACACCGGAACGGCGGCAGCATGACCGCTCCAAATCCGGTCAGCGTGCAACGATGCATCAGTCAGGCGATAGCCGATGCGGATATTCAGCCCGATGAAATTGACCTGATCAATGGCCACCTGACGGCTACGGGCGCGGATCCACGCGAAGTCGAGAACTGGTCGATAGCCCTGGACCGCGGTCCCGAAGACTTCCCGCTCATCCATTCGACGAAATCGATGATCGGCCACGCCCTCGGCGCCGCCGGTGCCCTGGAATCGGTGGCATGCCTGCTCATGTTACAGGGTGGGTATGTTCATCCCAGCATCAACTGCGAGGATGTGCATCCCGAGATCAAGCCGTTCGCGGCATCGATCCCTCACACCATGCAAGAAGTGCCTGAACTGAATACGATCATCAAGTCCGGATTCGGATTCGGTGACGTAAACGCATGCATTGTCTTTCGGAAGTGGGCCGATCCGGTTACAACC
>JBDHMQ010000281.1:0-2468 GCA_039656095.1 Gemmatimonadota bacterium
AATACCGGCAACACCATGTAGATCAGGTAGCCGACGCCAACGGCCGCCAGCGTTCCGCGGGGAATGGACCTGCCGGGGTGCTTGAGATCGCCTGACATGTTTACGCCGGACATGATCCCTGTAACGGCCGGGAAGAACACGGCGAACACCACCCAGAATCCGTGACGAGTCACGTTGCCCACGGGAGCGTTCAACGCGTCATGGGCCTCGGGCCCGACAGGCCCACCAAACACGAATGACAGTAGAGAGATCGCGATCGCGCCCATGATGAAATGCTGAGCCCGGATCGCCACCCGAGCGGACGTTAAGGCCAGGCCCGCGACTGCTACGGTCGTTGCAAGCCCCACCATCCTCTGGTCGAGAACCGGGAATACAGCCACCAGGCTTTCGGCAAATCCGATCGTGTAAAGCGCAACCGACAGAGCCTGTGCGAAATACAGCGGAATTCCGACCGCTCCACCCGTTTCCAGGCCAAGTGAGCGGCTGATCATGTAGTACGCGCCGCCTACGCGGACCCGCTGATCCGACGCGATTGCCGAGATCGAAAGTGCGGTGAGGAACGTGATCGAGGTTGCGATCGTGACGATCAGCAGCGTTCCAAGCAGTCCGACGTTTCCAACGACCCACCCGAATCGCAGGTACATGATGACGCCGAGGATCGTCAGGATCGACGGCGTAAACACGCCTCCATAGGTCCCCAGTCCGGCTCCCTGTGTCTGGAGGACGGTCTGGGGTTTTGGCGGGCTGGCGGAGCGCGAAGAGTTCGGACTCATTGCCGCGAATGGATAACCACGGATCGGGGGAATGTCGAGCGTCGGACCGTCAACGTATGATCCCTCTCCGTGAGTGGAAACGATGGCACCGAAGACTGGGAGGCACGATGGGACGTTGTGCATGGGCCGGGACGGACGCGCTGATGGTTGCCTATCACGATGAAGAGTGGGGCGTCCCCGTGCATGACGATCGAAAGTTGTTCGAGTTCCTCGTACTCGACGCGTTCCAGGCGGGCCTGAGCTGGAGAACCATCCTCCACAAACGGGAAAACTTCCGTGCGGCGTTCGACGGGTTCGACGCAGAGCGTATTGCCCAATATGGAGGAGCCGAGCGCGAGCGCCTGCTTGCCGACGCGGGCATCGTTAGGAACCGAATGAAGGTAGATGCGACGTTCAACAACGCACACGAATTTCTCCGCCTGCAGAAAGAGCACGGATCTTTCGATGCCTGGATATGGCAGTTCACTGACGGGCGTACGAAACAAAACTCGTGGGCGGCAATGACTGAGATTCCGGCGAAAACGACGGAGTCTGATGCCATGAGCAAGGCCCTCAAGGGCGAGGGCTTCAAGTTCGTTGGCTCGACGATCTGTTACGCGTTCATGCAAGCCGCCGGGATGGTGAACGATCACGAGACGGGCTGTTTTCGTTACGGAGAGGTCTGAAATCTGCACGCTGGTCAGGAGCCTGCTAGCTCCCGCGAATTACGACCGCCGTTCCACCTGATCGCCGCGGATCAGCTGCCGCCATCAGACCGCCGGCCGGAGACCATTCGGCCACCCCAACACCGCCGAAATACATCGACATCTCGGGCATTGTTCGCCACGGCACTCCTCCGAGCCCCGTTGGAATTCCGGGCTCGGCGACGACTCGTGGTCCGTCGTCCGTTGCCTCGAGATGCAGGCGCGGATGCTCGATCGCCTCTGAAAGAGACATTCCGGCATTCGCATGGTTCACAAATACCTGCATGATCGCAGTGGTGATGCGATCAGCGCCCGGTGATCCGAGCGACAGCACTCGCCCCCTTGAATCTCTCGCCACGGTTGGGGCCATGTTGGATACGAGCCTGGCCCCCACTGGCCAGGTATGCAGTCCCCGCCGATTCAGCTCGATCTCGCCCAGGCAGTTGTTCAACCAAAGGCCGGTCCCCGGCACCATGACACCCGAACCGTAGCCGGAGGAGAGCGTGATGGAGCAAGCCAGGCCATTGGAGTCTACCGCCGAAGTATGAACTGTGGACGGCGAGCGAAATGCTGCCTGCATCTCGCCAATCGCCGTGCCGATGTCTTCGCGCAGGTCCACATGACTACGCCTGAATCCGAGAACTTCTTTTTGTACTTCGACAAGGTGCTCGACGTCCTCGCGGGTCCACGGATTAGACGGTCGTTGTCCCATCAGGCGCAGCATCGCGCCAATCACTACGCCGCCAACCGCTGGAGGTGGGTTCGTGGCAACGATCCATTCTCCTACGGAACCCAGAAGCGCTTCACGCACGACTGGACGATAAGCCGACAGATCTGCAGCTGTGAGAAGACCGCCATTTTCGGCCATGTCTGCGGCGATCGCCTGGCCTATTTCGCCAGTATAGAAATCGTCAGCACCATGCTTTGCGATGCGCTCCAGACTCTCGGCCAGCCCGTCAACGTGGATCCTCTCACCAAGCCCACGGAGCGACCCATCGGAGTGATGGAGTGC
>JBDHMQ010000282.1:0-2460 GCA_039656095.1 Gemmatimonadota bacterium
GTAGATGCTGAGACAGTAACCGTGAACTCCCTGCATCCCGGGTCGGTAGCGACGAAGCTGTTGTTGCGCGGTCTCGTCCCGCCGTGGCTGGTCCGGCGCTGGACGATCACTCCGGAGGAGGGGGCAAGGACGTCTATATACCTGGCATCTTCTGAGAATGTGAACCGGGTAAGCGGAAGTTATTTTGATAAGTGCCAGGAAAAGAAACCGTCCGCGGAGGCGAGCGACCAAACAGTTGCAGAGCGTCTGTGGGCAGTCAGTGAAGAAATCATAGAAGAGAAGGCAAGTACGACATGACGGAAGAGACAGATACGAACACCATGAACTTCGCCGATCTCGGCTTACGGCAGGAACTGCTGGAGGCCGTTCAAGAGAGTGGCTACGTACGACCGACACCAATTCAGCAGCAAGCGATTCCACCGGCGTTGGCCGGGCAGGACGTCATTGGCTGTGCTCAGACGGGTACCGGAAAGACGGCGGCATTTGTGCTGCCCATGCTGCATCACCTGGCAGACGGACCCGAACGCCACGGTGATGTCCGCGGGCTCATCCTTGTGCCCACCCGTGAGCTCGCGCAGCAGATCGAGCGTAGCGTGGGGACCTATGGCAGTCGCCTGTCCATCGAGCCGATGCTGGTATACGGCGGTATGCCGATCGCATCGCAGATCAAGGATCTGAAGTGGGGCTGTGACGTACTTGTGGCTACACCAGGACGTCTGCTCGACCACCTCAACAGGGGGACGGTAGATCTGTCGAATGTTGAAGTGCTGGTTCTCGACGAAGCCGACCGAATGCTAGACATGGGGTTCATCGAGGATGTGAAGTCAATCGTACGTGCTACGCCGACGAATCGGCAGACGCTGCTGTTTTCTGCCACGATGGAAAACAGGGTGGTGAGCCTGGTTCACGAGATGATGCGCGAGCCGGTTCAGGTTCAGGTCGGTTTCCAGACCAGCGCCGACGGGATCACCGAGGTCATCCATCCGGTTGACTACCCCAACAAGTACGGACTCCTGATTCATCTGCTTGAATCCTGGCCCAATGATGGGCAAGTGCTCGTGTTTACGCGTATGAAATCGACGGCGGCATATGTGTGCGACTTCCTCAGGGGCAAGGGAATCGCAGCCGATGACTTGCACGGTGACAAGGCGCAAAAAGACCGGACAAAGAGTCTTGAAAGATTCCGAAGTAAAGATATTCAAGTACTTGTGGCAACGAATGTTGCGGCACGTGGCCTGGACATTGTCGGCGTTACACATGTGGTCAATTTCGATGTGCCGGATGATCCGAAGGACTATGTGCACAGGGTCGGGCGGACGGCGCGCGGTGATCTGACGGGTGATGCCGTTACGCTGATGTCCACGCACGAGATCCTTCTCGTGAAGGAAATCGAGCGCCTGATGGACAAGAGTGTACCGCGTCGCGTTGTCGAAGGGTTTGAACCCTCTTTTCAGGACAATGCGTCAATTGAGATGCCTGATGGGGTCGAGCCCGCTGAGAGAGCACCAAGATCCCGCCTTGGCCGTGGACGGCGCAGCCGGTAGCCATGCTCCAGATCCTTTCGCCAGACTCCCATTCGGCATAGCTTCCACCGCTTGTCAAACAAACTGCGCGGCGGGTTCTCGGGCCTGCCGCTGATTCCAAAGCGACGCTCAAACTCATGCGGACACTCAGAAACAGAATTCTGATCATCTTCGGCCTTGCGCTGGTAAGCGCGTGGTCTTTGCTGCCCAGATCTATACCGGATCCATCGGATTCGTCACGTGAAATGAAGGTGGACGCGATCAACTTCGGGCTCGATCTGGCAGGTGGCATGCACCTGGCTGTCGAGATCGACGATCCCGATGGGTCGCTTACCGACGAAGCCAGGGCTGACGCGGTCGACCGAATTCTGACTACACTCAGGAATCGGATCGATGAATTCGGCGTCAGGGAGCCGACGATCCAACGCGTGGGTCCCGACCGGATTATCGTGGAACTCGCCGGAATCGATGATCCAGAGCGTGCCATGGCAATCGTCGAACGGACCGCCTTTCTTGAGTTCAAACTGGTTCGTGACGATGACAACTTCCGGGACGCCTTGCCCCGATTCGACCGGGCCATCGTCGCTGAACTCGGAGCCGATGCCTTCGCACCAGTACCGGTAGTTGATGAAGGGCCGAGCCTGGACGCCCTGCTGGGAGACGTGGCAGGCGACACTGCGGACATTGCTGGTGACACGCTTCTGGATGCCGGTGTTGCCGACGAAGCCACTGACCAGGACGAGCCCGAACGCAGACCTCTGACCGGCTTGCTGTTGGAGTCGGGTTTGCCAGGAATGTTTCTGGTTGCCGAGCAGGACAAGCCCACGGTCGAGAGGTACCTGGCGCTCGATACGGTAAAGGCGTTGATACCACGAGCCACTGACATGGCCTGGGGTGTCCGTCCGACTGCCGTGGGTGGAGCAAGCTATCGGGAGCT
>JBDHMQ010000283.1:0-6702 GCA_039656095.1 Gemmatimonadota bacterium
CAGACGAAGTACTCCAATGCACATGGCGTTGATCAGCGGATTCCGTTCGTACACCGGATCGAACACAGTCTCGCCACCAACCGTCGGCACGCCTATGCAATTCCCATAGTCGCCGATGCCTCGGACGACACCGTCGAGCAAGTATCGTGACCGTGCGGAGTCGAGACTGCCGAATCGGAGACTGTCGAGTATCGCGATTGGCCGGGCGCCCATCGTGAACACGTCCCGCAGGATCCCGCCTACGCCGGTTGCAGCTCCCTGGTATGGCTCCACGGCGGAAGGGTGATTGTGGGACTCTACCTTGAAGGCGACTCCCCAGCCGTCCCCGGCGTCTATGACACCGGCATTCTCACCCGGTCCCTGCACCAGGGCGGGACCCTCCACCGGCAGAGTCTTCAAGAGCGGGCGTGAATTCTTGTATCCGCAGTGCTCCGACCACATGGCGGAAAAAACGCCCAGTTCTTCAATCGTCGGTTCGCGGTCAAGTACGCCGAGAATCAGTTCGTATTCGTGCTCCGACAACCCATGCTCAGCCACCATGGCCGGGGTAATGGCTTTCGCCAGTCGATCCGTTGACGGTTCGCTGAGGACGCTCACGATCCCACCGGCTCCGCAGCCGGCAACAACAGCGACTGGAACAACACCAGTCCATCGGCTCCTCCGAGCAATGTCGACATGGCACGCTCTGGGTGGGGCATCAGGCCCACGACGTTGCCGGCCTCGTTACAGATGCCCGCGATATCATTCTGAGAACCGTTCGGGTTTGCCGTGCCTGTACGATTTCCATCACTATCCACGTACCGGAACACAACTCGCCCCTCCGCCTCGAGTTTGTTGAGGGTAGCATCGTCCGCGACGAACTGACCCTCTCCATGGGCAATGGGCATTCGGAGAACCTGGCCTGGTGTGCACTCCCTCCGCCGGGCAGAAGATGGGCCTCACACAGGATCTGAAAACCATTACAGATTCCGACGACTGGCTTGCCGTCCTGAGCAAAAGCGATGACTTCGCGCATAATCGGACTGAACCGGGCAATCGCCCCGGCCCGGAGGTGGTCACCGTAAGAAAAGCCGCCCGGCAACAGGACAACGTCGACATTCTCAAGGGAAGGTGTCTTGTGCCACAGATACACTGCCTCCTGCCCCAGCCCCTCCGTGACAGCACGCTCGCAGTCAGCATCGCAGTTGGAACCGGGGAAACGGACAATCCCAAACCGCATCAGCCGGACTCCTCAATGAGGACTGTGAAATCTTCGATGATCGGGTTGGCGATCAGACGCTCGCACATTTCTGTAACTGTACGGTGGGCTGATGCTTCGTCAGCCGACTCGAGGTGCAAACTGACCAGGCGTCCCATCCGCACATCTGTGACGCCATCGTATCCCAGAGTCCCGAGCGCACGGCCAATCGTCTCACCTTGCGGATCGAGAATACCGGGTCTGGGTGTAACGCGTATTTGAACTGCGTACTGAATCTCAGCCTCCTGCGGTATTTGGTGTGAAATTTGGCAATTCGCTTCCCGTGATGGTCCGAAACGCGGCCCGATACCGCTGCGTGGTTGACGCGATGACTTCGTCTGGAAGGTCAGGCGCTGGCGGTTGTCGATCCCAGTTCCCATCAGCGATAACCGATTCCAGGTAGTCCCTGACCGGCTGCTTGTCGAGAGAAGGTGGAGTAGAGCCGGGAGCGTACTGGTCTGCTGGCCAGAACCTGGAAGAATCGGGGGTCAAAGCTTCGTCGATCAGCAGGACTTCTCCGGCGACTGTGGTTCCGAATTCAAACTTCGTGTCGGCGATGATAATTCCTGCATTCCGGGCCGCCGATCGTGCTTCTGAATAGAGTGCGAGACTTACATCGCGAAGGTGCTCGGCGACCTTGATTCCGACGATTGACTTCATCTGTTCAAACGTGATGTTCTCGTCGTGTCCCTCTTCCGCCTTCGTCGCGGGAGAGAAGATCGGAGATTCGAGCTCTTGAGATTCGAGGAGGCCTTCTGGAAGAAACTCCCCGGCCAGCGTTCCCGATTCCCGGTACTCTTTCCACGCCGATCCCGTGATGTATCCCCGTACGACGCACTCCACCGGAAATGGATTTGCACGGCGAACCAGCATTCCGCGGCCGGCCCACTGAGCTACCGATTCTTCGAGTTCGGGACGGAGCGCAATGATCGAAGCCGGATCTGTCGCGATGCAATGATTGCCGATCACGTGAACAGTGCGGTCGAACCAGTATGCCGACATCTGGGTGAGCACGGAGCCCTTATCCGGTATCGGTTGGGGAAGGACGCAATCGAAGGCACTGATGCGATCGCTCGCAACGAGTAGCAGATCATCGCCCAATTCGTACATTTCGCGGACTTTGCCTTGCCGCAGGAGAGGCAAGGCAAGGTGCGTCTGTAGAATCGCCTCCATCCCGTCCTTTCTTCGGGAAGTGGCCTCAGACTCTCAAGTCTGGCGCTTTGGCCCGTTCATAGCCGTCGAGCAATGGATCCACATCGCTCGCTAGAAACTTCTCCACTTGCTCGGGTGCCCGTCCTACGAGTTCCGACGCTACTGCGAGATCATCAAGTCCATCACGGGTGAGGCCGAACGCTTCGTCCGCCGCCACCCGATCGAAGAAATCATTGTCATCCGCACCTTCGTCCAGCCGGGCCCGCGCGTCCATCGCATGTCGCCGAATCCGTTCATGCAGGTCCTGTCGGTCACCGCCCTGTCGGACACCAGTAATCAACGCCTGCTCAACTACGAGGAACGGGAGCTCCCGCTTCAGTCTCCGATCGATCACTGCCTCATGTACGACGAGGCCTGCCGACACGTTTCGAACAATCAGAAGAATCGCATCTGCGCACAGGAACGCTTCGGATAGCGCGATTCGACGAACGGCCGAATCATCGAGCGTCCGCTCCAGTCCCTGAACTGAAGCCGTCCAGGCTCCGTCCAATTCCAGTGTGCAAAGATGCCGCGACAGCGAACATGCTCGCTCGCAGCGCATGGGATTGCGCTTGTACGGCATGGCTGAGGATCCGACTTGATCACTGCCGAAGGGTTCCTCAATCTCTCCGAAACTCTGCAGCAAACGAATGTCCTGGCCGAACCGGGCCACGCTCGCACCGATTCCTGCCAGAGCAGACAGGACACGATGATCGAACTTGCGTGGGTAGGTCTGACCGGTAATCGGCCACGTGCCCGCAAAGCCAAACTTCTCCGCCAGTCGCTTGTTGAGTTCGTCGACTTTGTCGCCACGTGCCCGCAAAGCCAAACTTCTCCGCCAGTCGCTTGTTGAGTTCGTCGACTTTGTCTCCGTTGCCGTCGAACAACTCTTTGAAACTGGCCTCCGTGCCTGTTGTGCCCCGTGCCCCGCGGAATAGAAGATCGGCGAGCAAATCGTCTACTGTGCGAATGTCGAGTACCAGATCCTGGAGCCACATCGAAGCCCGCTTGCCGACGGTCGTTGGCTGGGCCGGTTGCCAATGCGTATAGCCGAGCGTCGGTGTTGAGGCCCAGGTCCGACAGAAAACCGAGAGTTCTGCCGCGGCCTCAAGCAGACGAGTTCGGACGATTTGGAGCGCTTCACCTATCTGGATCAGCCCGGCGTTGTCCGACACGAAGCAACTGGTCGCACCCAGGTGAATGAACGGCCGTGCCGTGGGAGCCAGTTCGCCGAAGTGATGGATGTGCGCCATGACATCGTGACGCAGGTCTGCCTCAAACTCAGCGATACGGGCGAGATCTACCTGGTCCCGTCCCGAACGCATTTCCTCCAACGCGGCATCCGGGATTTCGACTCCCAGGTCCTGTTCGCATTCGGCCAGGGCAATCCAGAGATCACGCCAGATCAAAGCCTGGTGGCGAGGCGAGAATACGTCCGCCATTTCCGCCGACGCGTACCGGTCGATCAGCGGATGCGGATAGCGTGTCTGCGGTGAGTTCAAACCTGAATTCCGAAGCCGCACATATCAGCGCACGTAAAAGGACGAGGTGTTCATCATTCGACCGTCGCGTACGATCGTTGCCCAGATCCTACCGCCACCACCGAAGGACCGGAAGAGGTCGTCCGCATCTTCCGCTGTTTGGACCCGCTGCCGGTTAAGCGCGACGATCACGTCGTCCCGCCGCAGGCCTGAGTATCGACTGTTCTCGTCGGATATCGTAACGATCAATGCACCACTGACGATTTCGGTCGGAAGGCTGCGCTCGATGGCGATCTGTGGAGTGACGGATACGAGCTCAAGTCCGGTAAGAACCTCGATGCGTGGGGCCTGGTCGGACGGCAGCTCCAGCACCGGAAGGGTCGTCGCCGTCTCCCGACCGGCCCGCGCATACCGCAACCGAACACGGGAATTGACGCCGGCGTCTAGCAGTCCGACTTCAAGGTCGAGCGGACTGTCGATCCGCCGGCCGTCGATCTCCACAAGAATGTCCCCGGCCTCCAGGCCCGCCTGTTCGGCAGGGGAGTCGGGGGCGATGCGCCGGATGCGCGTGCTCGAAAACAGGGAAGTGTCGGACGCCACGATCTCCGGATCCACTCCGATCCAGGGTCGGCGAATGCGTCCAAATTCTTTCAGTTCGCCAGCAATTCGAAGAGCACGGTCGATCGGAATCGCAAACCCGAGACCCTCGGAGCCGCCTGAACGGGACAGGATCGATGAATTCACGCCAATCACGCGTCCCTCGGCGTTGACGAGCGCGCCTCCTGAATTTCCCGGATTGATTGCGGCATCTGTCTGGATCATGTCCGCGAACAGACTTCCGTCATTGTTCTCCCCGCGAATGTCACGTGACACGCCGGAGATGACCCCTGCCGTGATGGTCGCCTCGCCATTGGCCAGGAAGTAGCCAAGAGGATTGCCAATCGCGATCGCAGGTTCGCCCACCATCAAACGCCCACCATCAAATCGGAACTCGTTCCCAGAGGCGCCGGCGGGACTCGCCCGGCTTCGACCTTGAGGACGGCGATGTCCGTGAGCGCATCGGCGCCGACCAGTTCCGCACGCAAGTGCCGGCCCTGGCCATCCGTCACGACGATCGAATCAGCGCCGCTGACCACATGCTCATTGGTGAGCACGTATCCGTCTTCGTCAATCGCGAAACCTGAGCCCAGTCCGCGTACCTGGCGCTGTCGTTGTCTGGGAATGGACCGAAAGAACTCTTCCATCAGATTGCGCGAGGCGGACTGTCGCACCGTTCGCAGCACGGTGATGCTTACGACAGACGGACCTACCGATTGTGCAGCCGCTACGATGGGAGTTCTGCGAGGGCTCAACGCAGGGACTTCCTGCACGGCCGGTGTGTTGGCGATCGCCTGGTTCGCCACTTCTGGAGTGCTGCTTCCTTCCGAGCCGAACGCAATAGCAACACCCGCCGCAATTCCCGTGGGCAGGGCGACAATCAAAATAACTCGAGCCCAGATCTTCACACTGTCTCCGTGTTTGCGTCATGTTTGCGGCTATCCGCAGGAATACTGTCTGGCTCCGCCCACAGTCCCGGGACGCCCGGGGCCCGATTCCAGCCCTCGGCGTAACGAACGCCAGTCAGATAGAGAGCGCGCGCCGGAGCGGGTTCAGGGGGCTTTGACTCCTCTCCGCGCAGCAACGCTTTCCACTCTGCGATGCTTCGGCGTCCGACTCCAACGTCTACCAGCGTGCCGACGATATAGCGTACCATACGATGAAGGAATCGGTCCGCAACAATAGTAAATCTGAGGTCACCGAGGAAGGAGCATGTCCATTCCGCAAGTTCGATCGAGCATTCGGTACCCAATTCTGGTTGGCCGGCCTTCGAAAGCGCGGCGAATGATCCCGGGCCGATGAGGAGTGCTGAGGCCACCTGCAGTCGATCGAAGTCCGGGACTTCATTGTGTGCCCAGACACGCGAAATCCTGAGAGGGCCGGTGGAGGGCCTTCCAATGTAGTACTCGTAACGTCGTCCGGTGGCGTCGAATCGGGGATGGAATTCCGGGGTCGACAGCCTCATCCTTCGAATCAGGATGTCATCGGGAAGCAGGGAATTCAGAGCACGAGAGAGATCTTCCGCGTTCCAGGGTGGCTGCGCTTCAAACATGATCTCCTGTGCCACGGCATGGACGCCAGTATCCGTGCGGCCGGCGGCATGAACCCGGACCTGTCGGTCCAGCAGACGCCCAAGGCGTGACTCGATCGTTCCCTGTACGGTACGAATGGTCGGCTGAACCTGATAGCCAGAAAAGTCGGCGCCATCGTATTCGACAGTGGCGCGATAGCGAACGGCGGTAGAGGCGGGCACGAGAGCCAAGCTACAGGGAGCATTCTCCGTGTCAACGAACCTGGTACCCTTGCTTGGGCACGAGACCGGGAATTAGATAAGATGTACGGAGTGCTATGAACCAAATTCAATCAGACACTCATTCTCCTGGCCGGCCAACCCTCCGCCGAACGCTCGGTACGTTCGACGGCGTGGCAATCCTGATCGGTATCACCATCGGGGCGGGGATCTACTCTACGCCGCAAATCATTGCCACGTACGCAGAATCATTTGTTCCTATCCTCTGGATGTGGATCGGTTGCGGAGTCTTCGTGGTTATCGGTGGACTCATCTATGCCGAGCTGGGAACACGACTACCCGACACCGGTGGTGAGTACGTCTACATTCATCGTTGTTTCGGCCCGTTTGCGGGCTTCATGTTCGGCTGGGCACAGTTGTTCATCATTCGGACAAGCGCGGCGGCT
>JBDHMQ010000284.1:0-4124 GCA_039656095.1 Gemmatimonadota bacterium
ACATCCGGGGCGAGGTAGACGGGATCCACTCTGTCCCCGGTCGGAGCTGTTTAGCGCCTGTTCGTTGGTGCAGTACAGCCCTGACACGTCCGGCGGCGTAGATAGCATTCCAGCGGTTGGTCACCAGCTCGAAATTGAGTGTCTCGTGCGCGGGCTCGGACTCCGCTGTGAGATAGAGCGTGAGCCGTCGCGCATCGGGCTCTACTTCGACTCTCTCCACGAAGCGGCGTCCATCGAGGATTCCACGTTCGGGTCGGCGTCTATTCATCGACGGTGCGGTGATCTTTACGAGCACACCGTGGCGGGGATGTAGAAACCATCCCCAGACCGCGTCACGAAACACCAGGCGGACTCGCCGTGGCTCTCGATCGAAGTAGACGGCTTCCAGCCGTTGGCCAGCCCACTCCTGGCGCAGCTCCGTTCCGAGTGCCGCCGTCAAAGCTGAGTCGTACAACAACGCCATGCCTAGAAGCCTGTTGTAGAACTGGGGCGAACCGCGTTACGAGCGCCACAGGGCCTCATCCGAGGCGGCGCGACGCAGGCATAGCGAAAGCTACGCACAGGAGCGCCAACGAAGGAGACGGCCCGGTGCCGCCGTAACCCTTCGGGCGAGTGGTGATTGCGCGGTTGATAGTTCGTCTCTCCTCTTCGCCGTAGCGGTGCTGCGACTCATCGTCGTTCCTGCTCTGAACGCGCGCAAGCATTACTCGCGCGGCTGCCCCAGTTCTACAACAGCCTTCTGGAGGCTCCTGTTAAGCGAGAGTGAACATATGCACGGAGTTGCGTCCCCGGGCACTCGGTATATTCTTGGCTTCTATGCCATCGATCAAACTCAGTCCGAGAACCGCTCCGCCATGCACCCTCTGATCGAGGCGGCGGGTCGTTCAGGCGAGACACCCGCATGGACCTGTATGTCCAAGGAGCGACGGGGCCATGTCGAGAGAGTCTCGGCCCTGATTGGTGACTGGGCGGATGTGCTGGCCCTGTCGGAATCCGACCAGATCCGCTGGCGGGCGGCGGGCCTGCTGCACGATGTGTTAAAAGACGCCCGTCTTGAAAAATTGAAAGATCTTGTCACGGAGGACTGGCCGGAACCATTGCTTCATGCGCCGGCAGCCGCCGAACGACTTTCACGAGAAGGTATAGACGACGAGGAGTTGCTGTTGGCCGTGCGCTATCATCCGGTTGGGCATCCTGAGTTCGGGAGTCTCGCCGAGCATTTGTATCTGGCTGATTACCTGGAGCCAGGCCGATCGTTTCGGTCCAATGAACGGGCGGCGCTTCTGGCACGAATGCCGGAAGAGCACGCTGGCGTCCTGCGAGACGTCGCTAGACGGCGGATCACCGATCGGCTGGAAAAGAACGATCCGGTCCTGACTGTCTCCATGGATTTCTGGAATCGGATTGTCGGCTTGTGAAGGAGCGCATACACACAGGACTCGTCGTTGCCGTGATTCTGCTTGTTGGCGTGCTTCTCGGTTCAAGTTTGCTGGAGTGGGGAGATCGGCGCCTGGAGACGCCGGCCGATCCGTCGCCAGCCATGACTGCAACGTCCGGTTCGCTTGCGGTGGGCAGGGACCGGGTCAGCGTGGAAGTGCTCAATGGCGCGGGAGCGAAAGGGGCTGCTGCCAAGATCAGCGACCAGCTGCGCGACATGGGATTTGATGTAAAGACTTTTGGCAATGCTCGCGATTTTGATCACGAGCGCTCGGTTTTGCTGGACAGGTCGGGAAGACAGGGGGCCGCGCAGGCAATTGCCGATTCGCTCGGCGGGTTGCCGATAGAGACTCAACCGGCACCGGAACTCTACCTGGACGCTACGCTGATTCTTGGCCCGGACTGGGAGCGTTTGCTGGTGCCGTCGCGCCGATAAAGTCACGCTCAAGTCGCAACTGCCCGCAGGCAGCGGCGATGTCTCGACCACGGGGTACACGAATCGCAGCTGGCACGCCAGCGCCTTCGAGCACCGACAGGAAACGCCGCATCGCCGACCCTGTACTTGGTCTCCAGTCGCGGCCCGGGATCGGGTTCCACGGGATCAGGTTGACGAATACCAGGCGCCGGCCCAGCAGATCAACCAGCTCTCGCGCCGTATCCTCCGCGTCGTTCACACCTGCGATGAGTGTGTACTCGAATGTCACCCTGCGACCCTTGTGGCCCTGATATTCATCCACTGCCTCAAACAGCTCATTTATCGGATATCGCTGTTCGATGGGTACGAGAAGTAGTCTCATTTCGTGGTTCGGCGCATGCAACGACACGGCCAGGCGGAAGGGTTCGGGACGCTTTGCCAGTGCGAGTATGCCCGGGATGATTCCTACCGTTGACACCGTGATCCGGCGGGCCCCAAGTCCGAATCCGTCGTGAATCACCTCGAGCGAATCGAACACCGGCTCCTGGTTGGCGAACGGTTCTCCCATTCCCATGTAGACCAGATTAGCGATACGGTCAGCGTCCCTGAACTGGGCCACGATCTCACCCGTGTCGAGTTGTCGGCGAAAACCGAAGTCTCCGGTTGCGCAAAACCGACAGCCCAGTGCACAACCGACCTGTGAAGACAGACACAGGGTCACGCGGCCAGGAGTAGGGATCAGCACTGACTCGACTTCTTCGGCATCGGAGAGTCGCCACAAGTGTTTGATCGTCCCGTCCTTCGACTTTGCCTCGAACGACTTTTCTGCCGGTGTCAGGGAGAACTTGTTGGCCAACTGGTCGCGCAGACCTGACGGCAGATTCGTCATTTCATCGAAATCGCGCGCCCTTCGCGTGTACATCCATTCCAGAATCTGGTCGACCCGATAAGAAGGTTGACCAGCCGCTGTCAGAAAAGCCCCGATGGCGGATCGGGCCGCATCCGGCCGGAGACCAAGCAACTGGGTAAGCGGTTTGGACTCTGAATCTGTGGCTGTCACTACCGCTCCGTTCGCTGGTGGCTTGCGGGTCGATGATCCCAGGGGGAGCGATCACGACCTTCGACGGCTAACTTATGGTACAAGCGAGCGTCACGGATACGCTGCGCGGCATGAGTAACGGAACCGGAGATAATCAAGGATCGAGACGACCACGTGGGGCGCAACAGAGTATCGGGATATGGGATGTGGCCAGCTTACTCGGGAACAGGCCGATCGCACGATACGGCTTGCGGGTTGGGTGCATCGGCGGAGAGACCTCGGTGGAGTGCTGTTTCTTCATCTCCGGGATCGTACGGGCCTCCTCCAGCTTTCGATCGGACCTGAGTGGACCGAGCCGGCCGCAGCTGAACTCGCGGCATCACTGTCTCCGGAGGACGTGATTCAGGTTACTGGGCGCGTGGTCTTACGGCCGGAGTCCAATGTGAATCCGGACATGGAGACCGGGGAACTCGAGGTACTGGTGTCCGGGATTGAGCGGTTGTCTCCGTCCGACCCGCTCCCGATTCTCGTTGCGGTCCCTCCCGAAGAAGAACTGCCGTCCGAAGAGCTGCGCCTGCGCCACCGCGTTCTCGATCTGCGGCGCCCAGAGATGCTGAACAACTTCGAACTCAGGCATAGGGTGACTCAGGCAACACGATCCTCTCTGTCTGACCTGGGCTTCCTCGAGGTGGAGACCCCGTTTCTTACGCGGCGCACGCCTGAGGGTGCCCGGGATTACCTGGTTCCCAGTCGACTGCACCATGGTGAGTTCTATTCGCTGCCACAGTCTCCACAGTTGTACAAGCAGTTGCTGATGACAGCCGGATTTGATCGGTATTTCCAGATTGCCCGCTGCCTTCGAGATGAGGATCTCCGGTCGGATCGACAGCCGGAATTCACGCAGATAGATGTTGAGATGGCGTTTGTCGGCGAGGAAGATATCTACGCTGTCTGTGAGGCCATGCTCCAGCGAGTCTACCGGGAGGCGCTTTCCGAGGAAATTTCAATCCCGTTCTTGCGCATGGGCTGGGCAGAGGCGATGGAGTCGTACGGTACGGACAAGCCGGATTTGCGTATATCCTGGAAGCTGGAGGACCTCACGTCGGTGCTCACGGGCAGCGGATTTGGGATTTTTGACTCTGCCGTAGATGCCGGTGGACGCATTCGCGGGTTTGTGGTTCCTGGCGGAGCCAGCCTCAGTCGGGCACGACTCGACGAGTTCAATGAACTTGC
>JBDHMQ010000285.1:0-4396 GCA_039656095.1 Gemmatimonadota bacterium
GACACTCTACCTGCTCGACGGACACGCACTCGTTTATCGCGCTTTTTATGCGATGATCAGTCGGCCTCTCACCACATCAAAGGGTGAGAACACTTCCGCTCCATTCGGGCTCGCTCGCTTTCTGATCCGCATCCTCGACGACTTCAAGCCCGACTACATCGGTGTCGTGTTTGATGCGGGAGACAGTTACCGGACCGAGGTTTTTCCGGCCTACAAGGCAACACGAGAGAAGATGCCCGAGGAACTCGCCCTGTCTCTGCAACATTGCCGGGATGTGGTCGAAGGTTTCCGGGTCCCTGCGATCGAAGTCGAAGGATGGGAGGCAGACGATGTGATCGGCACGCTGGCCAAGCAGGCGGCCGCCGAGGACATCCTTACTGTCATCGTATCGGGTGACAAAGATTTCTATCAGCTCATTGATACCCACACACATCTGCTGAATCCCGGTCGCGGGGGCGCCTCCGGCATCGAAGAGATATTTGTCACACCTGCCACCGCCAACGAAAGACTGGGCGTCGCACCGGAGTTCGTCACAGACTACCTGGCTCTCATCGGAGACAGTTCGGACAACATTCCGGGGGTGCGGGGCATTGGTCCCAAGACCGCGCCCGGGCTGATCGAACGATTCGGGCATCTCGAATCGATCCTCGAGCACACGGAAGACATCGAAACCAAGCGAGTTCGGAGTGCCCTGGAGCAGTACTCAGACGATGCTTCGATGTCCAAACAACTCGTGACAATCCGCACCGATGTTCCGATTGCGTTGGATCTGGATGGTCTGCGGCGGGATGAGCCGGATCGGGAGCGGCTAAGTGCCCTGTTCGTGGAGTTGGAGTTTCATACTCTAGCGCGTGACTTCGCCCCCAAACCAAGAGTGGCGGCTGATAGCGGCTTCGTCGATTTCGCAGAAATCCCGTCGGAGGGAAGGGCCGCTGAAACCGAACACCCGGACCCGTCCACCTACGAAGTCGTTGTGAGCACAGATCGTTTGCCGCAAATCGCTTCCGCGTTACGTAAGGCGCGATCGATCGGCATACGGTCGGTTACGGCCGGAGATCCGTTGCGAACAACTCTCGTTGGACTCGGTCTGGCCGCTGATGAGCATGAATGCTGGTACCTGTCGTTTGCCCACGAGCGATCGACGACTGCGGTAGACGAACACGGTAACCCGGTCCTCGCTCTCGATGAGATCGACACCGTGGCCGCAAACCTCCCGCCACTCGCATCCGATGACCTGGCTGAAATACGATCGCTACTCGAGGACGCGAATCGTCCAAAGTGGAGCAGCGACGAAAAACAGGATCTTCATGCGCTGGCGGGATCCGGAGTCAGGCTGGCCGGGGTCGAGTTCGACTCATCGCTCGCCTCGTACTGCCTTGATCCGGGAAAGCGGCAACATGATCTGGAGTTTGCGGTTCTGGAGCGGCTTGGTCGTACCGTGCTGACTCGTGCTGATGTATGCGGCACAGGCAGGTCTCTCATTCCGATCGCCGAGGCGAATCCGGACCAGGTGGCGGCACACGCAGGCGGCGGCGCGGCGGCGTTACTGGCTGTCGGCATCCCCATGCGTGAGGATCTCGAGAACTACGAGATGACACGCCTGCTCGAAGACGTGGAACTGCCACTTGTGCCGGTGCTCGCCCAGATGGAGCGCACGGGAATCAAGATCGACATCGGTTTCTTTGACCAGTTGCATGGACGTCTCGCCCATGATCTCGAACTCGTGCAGGACGAGATTTACGCGCTGGCAGGCGGCGCGCTCCGTGCCCCAGATGAGAATACTGCTGTTTGAAAAATTGAAGTTGCCCGTGCTCCGGAAGACCAAGACCGGCCCGTCCACGGACGAGTCGGTACTCAGCACACTCGCCGAGGATGGACATGCCGTTCCCCGTTTGATTCTTGAACACAGGGAATTGGACAAGCTAGACTCGACCTATGTGCGAAAGCTGCCTTTGATGATCGATCCGGCGACGGGGCGAATTCACACCAGTTTTAATCAGACGGTTGCTGCTACGGGTCGCCTTTCCTCCAGTGACCCAAACCTGCAGAACATTCCCATCCGTTCATCACTGGGTCGTGAGATTCGAAAGGGCTTCGTGCCCGATGACGGATGCGTCTTTCTGTCGGCCGATTACTCGCAGGTCGAATTGCGTATCCTGGCTTTGGCGTGCCTGCAGATGATGTTTCTCCGGGTATGCGGGACCAGGCGAAAACAATCAATTTTGCGACGATCTATGGTCAGGGTCCGGTCGCTCTCGCCGCACAACTCGGCATCAGTCGCACGGAAGCCACCGAATTCATCACTAGCTACTTCGAACGCTTTGAGGGGGTCACCCACTACATCGAAGCCATGAAAGACCAGGCAAGGTCACAGGGCTATGTTGAGACCCTGCTCGGACGACGTCGCTACATTCCGGAGATTCGTGCTCGGAACCCCGGAGTACGAGGCTTCGGAGAGCGTACGGCGACCAACTCTCCCATACAGGGTACCGCGGCGGATCTGATCAAGCTTGCGATGATCCGGCTCCATGAGCGCCTGGCGGAGACACCCGCACGCATGCTCCTCCAGGTGCATGACGAACTGCTGTTTGAAACTCCCGCGGACTACGTGGAGCAGCTCCGCACGTTGGTGAGAGAAGAGATGGAGGGCGCTATCGACCTTGATGTCCCGCTCCGGGTGGACATCGGCGTCGGAGAGAGTTGGTACCTGAGCAAGGGCGGTTGAGCTGTGACTACCTCTTACAGCGGTGCTCTGAACTGCGGATTCACCGACAGCATCCACTCCCAGACACCCTGGTCGCCAATTCCACGCGCCGTCTCGATCCGAATCAGGTCGTAAGCGATAGAAACGCCACCGCCGATGGAACCCTGTACTCCGTCGGAGTCTACCAGCTGGTAGCCCCTGAATGACCCATCGTCCTCATCGAGCAGCGTCCAGCCAACCGCACCCAATAACCGTAGACGCAGCCAGGGGTAGGCAACGGCGCGTGACAGGGCCACCTGGGCAAATGCCGCAGTCTTTCCCGCGAAGGATCGGAACTCGAAACCGGGCAGGG
The DNA here is from genome assembly GCA_039656095.1 of Gemmatimonadota bacterium. Taxonomy (GTDB): domain Bacteria; phylum Gemmatimonadota; class Gemmatimonadetes; order Palauibacterales; family Palauibacteraceae; genus JARFPW01. Next base: position 3,057 of record JBDHMQ010000285.1, read on the forward strand.
TTCTGCGACCTCCGATAAGCAACAGGCGCTGAGGTGGCGCATCCCCTGTGACCAGCCCGAAGCCCCCCCGGCCCTCCCAACCCCAGTCAGAGTCCGGCTCCGTAGGGATGGCGCTGAATTCCGCCACCCAGCGTGTATAGCTGAAGTCGCCCGTAGCGGCGAGATCGATATTCACTTCGGTGCTCAGATTTGAGCCGGCAAGCGGCTCGAGATCCCGGGTCCAGTCGATGGATGCGCGCGTATCCCGACCCTCCTGAATCTGAGCAAGCGGCCGCGGTCTTGTATCACCCAGTGGGTTCAATTCGAGAGTCGCAGCCTCCTGTTCTGCGGTCGATACGGTAAGCCTCACGGTACCGCCGCTAACCGGATACTGAACCCAGGCTCGTCCCCCGGTCTCGAAGAACGGATCGACAAAGTCTTCCCCGCGAATCAATGCACTTCCGGTCGCGATGAGACCCGATGCGGCGGACCAGGGACCGATGTCCGCTGGTTGGTCGACAAAACCCTCAAAGCCCAAACGGAACTGCCCAAAACGACCCGAAACGAGTCCGGAGCCCTCACCCGTCTCCGGCCCGAAGGCATAGCCACCTTCAGCCGCTACGAACCAGTGACCGTTGAGGTCGTACCTCGCTCCGGAGCCCATGTACAGGCCCTCAGCACGACGGACACGCACCAGAGAAGAGATCGTGGGTATCGAAAGCCGCAGGCGGGATGTCCCGCCGAGGTACCGGCCGCGAACCACCCGGATGGCGTCGGAACGAATGCGTTCGAACAGCGCCGAATCGGCATGTACCAGCTGCGGTGCTCCGTCCGGCTCGTCTGTGCGCCAGCCCATATACCGCTTGAGATCACGGTCGTTTACAGATCGGACTCTGTTGCCAAAAGGGATCGGCACATCGTCGGGCGGGTCCAGGTCCCAACTCAACACGCGATAGCCAGTCCGGATGGTTCCGCCAAACGGCATATCGAGAAATCTGATCTGCCGACGAACTTCAACGTGCTGCACGGCCGGCAACCAGACACGGTTTTCAACCAGCGCATTCTGTAAATCGACGCTGACTGATCGAACGGTCGGGTCTACATAGGATATGGGTGTAAATGTGACTGCGAGCCGGGCCACGGCAAACGATGTGCGTTCGATATCGAGTGTTCCGACTACGGCCGCGCTGTCCAAGCTTCGAGGCCGAACCTCGACCCTGAACAGTTCGGTGTATTTCCCGCCAATCAGCATACTCAGAGAATCGACGAGCCTGTAGTCGTAAATGGCCGGTGCCCCGGTTGCCACCGGATTCAGGACATCTCTGACTTCGTCGCCGTCTCCGATTCGGATCCGGTCACCA
>JBDHMQ010000286.1:0-2420 GCA_039656095.1 Gemmatimonadota bacterium
CCGCCATGTCCCCGGTTTCATTCGGCCCAACTCGATGGGCCCAAACCCAACCCTTTTCAGCGCGTCCACGTGAATATCCAGCGCACGCATCAGCCGACGAACTTCTCGATTCCGCCCCTCTCGCAACACCAATTCGACTACATGCTGACCGGGCCGCGGACCTTTCTTTATTCGAACTCTCTCGGCCCGCGCTATCCCGTCCTCGAGCTTTACTCCTGATTCGAGAAAATCACCAAGCTTTGGAGGCAACGGCCCGCGGGTTGTCACCTGGTACCGGCGTGGAACCCGGCGCGAAGGATGCAACATCGCTTGCGCCACGTCGCCATCGTTGGTGAACAACAACAGTCCCTCGCTCATCACATCAAGACGGCCCACGTGAAACAGTTGTCGATGATCCTTGTGCAAACTTTCGTAGACCGTCGGCCTGCCCTGTGGGTCCGTCCGTGTACAGATCGTTCGAGGCAGCTTGTACAGCGCGACCCACATATTTGGCGTTTGCTCGACGCGCTGACCATCGACCTCGACGATGCTACGGGCTGGATCCACCTGGACGCCCTGCTCACTAACCACCACACCGTCAATCTTGACTCGACCCTCACGAATCAGATCCTCACTGCCCCGACGTGAGGCGAGGCCCGTGCTGGCGAGAAATTTGTTCAGCCGAATTTTTCCGGGCACCGGTTAGCCTTCCTCATCCAAGTCATCCGATTGAGACTTAGCGGCCCCATCGAATTCCAATGCTTCCTGTAACTCGGACAACACTACCGGCAGTTCCTCGGGCGGGGGGAGCTCCGACAGGTCCTTCAGACCGAAATGATCGAGAAAACGACTGGTTGTACCGTACAACAAGGGGCGTCCAAGCCCCTCTCCTCTGCCCACTACCTCTGTTAGCTCCCAGTCAACCAGTGTTCGGAGCACCGAACTCGCCCCGACTCCCCGGACCTCCTCAATCTCTATTCGACCAATCGGTTGCCGATAAACGACTATCGCCAGCGTCTCCAGCGCTGCCGCCGACAGATAGGGCGGCCGGGGCACCGAATCAAATTTTTCCAGGTACGGTGCAAATTCGGGTCGCGTCAGAACCTGGTAGCCATCTCCGAGTTCATAAATCTGGAAAGCCCGGTCTTCGGCTTCGTACGCCTCGCGAAGCACCTGAATCGCCTCGGTCACGTCGGAGACAGCCAGTTCCTCATCAGCTCTCGCAATCTCCGATGCCGTGAGTGGCGTCTGGCTCGCAAACAGGGTCGCCTCAACGATTTGATCAGGCCTCATTCCTTGCCTCCGTCTGAACCGTCGGCCCCACCTGTTGACTTTGTAAACAGCCAGATCGGGGCAAACGGTTTGGCCTGCTCGATGCGAATTAATTGCTGCTTGGCCATCTCCAGCGATGCGAGGAGCGCCGCAGCAGCATGCGCCCGCGTACCCCAGGGTCCAAACAGTCGCTTGAATGACACTCGTTTGGCCTTCTCAAACAGCCGTTGAATCAACGAAATCTTTTCCTGGACTGTGACAGTCTGCGATGGCGGGCGTACGTGCACGGGCGGTGGTGGCTCAGGGATCCTGACCGCAGCCTGCAGAAACTCGACCAGCGTCAATTCCAGAGACTGGCGCATTCCCATCGGTGCCGGGCGTTGCTCCACATATCCCTTTGCGAAGTGCCGGCCTCGCTGAGCTTCTGCCCGTTGAAGAACATGCACGACATCCTGAAAGTGCTCGTACTCGAGCAACCGGCGCACCAACTCTGCCCTCGGATCCTCCTGCCAGTCCAATTGCTCCGGCTGTGGCAACAGCAATTGTGCCTTGATCCGTATCAGCGAAGCCGCCATTTCGAGAAACTCCCCGGCGCGCTCCAACTGCATGTTGTCGAGGTCTTCATTAATGACGGCCAGGAACTGTCTGGTAATCCCGGCGATCGGAATGTCGAAAATGTCGATATCCTGCGCCCGAATTAAGTGGAGCAGCAGGTCCAGAGGCCCCCGGAATCGGTCCAGTTCGACAAAAAATGGCTCGACACCAATGATCGGTGAGCGCGAACGCGCCGTGACCGGGGTTGCGGGAGCCTGGGTTTCTACGATCATGCGTGTGTCAGCAGGCCTTGATTCCACAGGAAATCTTGCGTAGAATTCATATTCTTTGTCAGACTCTCATTACCTGAAGGATAGTCCAGAGTGCCACAAATAAAGAGTGCCAAGAAGCGACTGCGGCAGTCCGAGAAGCGTCGCATACGCAACCGGGACGTCCGATCGTCCATTCGCACCACCACCAAGACGCTGTTCAAGACGGAATCCGCTGAAGAGGCTGAAGGCCTGTACCGTCAGCTTTCGTCAATGCTCGACCGGGCCGCCCGGAAGGGACTCATCGCCAGCAATGCAGTGGACCGGCGCAAGTCCCGTCTGTCCCGCTACGTTAAGTCTCTGAGC
>JBDHMQ010000287.1:0-2409 GCA_039656095.1 Gemmatimonadota bacterium
AGTTGACGTGCCTCGTCGGGCAGCTTGATGGCGGCATTCTCGAGTGTAAGCACATCCGGACGCCTTCCGATCAGCATCTCCACGTCCGCGTTCATTCCCGGAAGGAGGAAGCCGTCCTCGTTACGAATTCGGGCCAGGACGGCAAACAATGTCACGTTCTGTTCGACGACAGCCTGTGGTTCGATTTGCAGCACTTCACCCTCGAACTCGCGATCCGGGTACGCTTCGACCTTGATCGTTGCCGGCAATCCTGGTTCGATGGATCCGATATCGGTTTCGTCGACCAGCGTACGAACCTGGACCTCATCGAGATCCGCCATGCGCAGCAGGATCGTGCCCCCAGTTACCTCTTTTGCGGACGTGATGATCTGGCCCTCTTCGACAGTCTTCTCGACGACGATGCCGGTAATGGGTGCAGACACGGCGACGTCGTTCAAGCGCTCGCTCGCCAATTGCAGGTTTGTTCTGGCCTTGACCAGGGAAGCCTTTGCGTTGGCTGCCTCGAGCAGCGAGCTCTCGTATTCATCCTCCGTGACGATGGCGGATTCGTGCAGCGTGCTGGTTCGCGCCAGCTGCCGCTGGGCGATCGTGGACCGGGCCTCGGCGACCTCGAGATCAGCCTGCGCCTGCTCGAAGACATTTCGTACATCACGTGGATCGATGCGAACCAGGAGCTCGCCGCGATCCACATGAGCCCCAAGTCGCACCTCTACGGCCAGCACTTCACCGCTGGCCTGCGACTTCACGTCAATTACGCGAATCGGTTCGATCGTACCTGTGGCAGCCACTGTCGATGTGATCTCCCGCACCGTGGCAACGGAGGTGTCGAGGCCCAGATCTTCCCCTTCGTTTGCCTGGCCGGTTCCGCACGACACAACCAGGGTGCCAAGGAGGAGAGCGGTTGCTTGTCTACGTATGTGGTTCATCAGGCTTCTCTAGTTTCTGAGGTCGGTACCGAGCAGGGCTTCGAGTCTGGCGAGGCCGATCTGGTAGTCGAACTGACGTTGAATGAGATCGACTTCTGCCTGGCGCAGTGTGATCTGTGCGGATTGCAGGTCGAGGATCGTGGCCAGACCCAGCCGGTACCGCTCCTGCGATACCCGTAGATCCTCATCGGATAATTCTACGGTCTGCTCTGCGAGCCCGATCGAGGCCTGTGCAGCCGATATCGTTCCGAGCGCCGCATCGATGTTCTTGCGCAGTCCCAGTTCAGCGGCCCGCTCACCGGCATACGCCTGGTCACGTCGTGCCTGCGCCTGGTACAGCTGGTTCTCACGGCTGAATCCGTCGAAGATCGGCAGACTCCCCGACAGCGACACGCTCCAGCTCCGGTTCTGCGGCGGAAACTCACTATTGGACCACGCCCAGCCACCACCCAGCCGCAGGGTCGGCAGGTAGGCCGATCGCGCACTGGCCACGCTCGCCTGCGAGGCGGCCGCGTCTGCCCGAGCACTGACCAGGCCCGGGGCACCTGTGAGCGCCATCGATAGAATCTCATTGTCGGAGATCAGTACGTCCATGCCCGATAGATCCGCCTCCGCCTCCGGTACCAGCGGCTCCGTCACGCCCACAGCCTCGGCCAGCGTATAGGTCGAAGCGCGAGCCGCGTTCTCGGCATTCAGCAGGGCTACCCGGGCATTGTTGAGGTCCACCTGCGAGCGCAGCACATCGGAGCGTGTCGCACGCCCCAGATCGAGCTGCTGGTTTACGAACGACAGCTGGTCTTCCTGACGCTGCACACGATCGCCTTCGACCCGCATCAGTTCACGCCGCGCCACGGCATTGTAGTAGGCCACCTTCACCGCCTCGACCGTCTGATACTGGGCCTCGCGATACCGGGCCGAAGACGCTTCTACGCCCAGCTTCGCGCCCCGTAGATCGGAAAACCGACGCAGTCCGCGGAAGATGTCGATCCCGCCGGTCAGCTGCGCCGAGTAGTTCGTCGTCGTGATCGACTGACCCGTCGGATCCAGTCGTCCGCTCGATGAGTTGTTGTAGCCGTAGCCCAGATTCAAGGACGGTAGAAATCCGCCCAGCGCCGATAACTGCCCGGACTGCGCGATCTCCAGCGCCGAGGCAGACTGCGCCAACGACGGTGAATTCCGACGCGCCATCTCCAGCGCCTGCTCCAGGCCCACCTCGCGCGCTACCTCCTGACCCATCACCGGCACCACACTACCCACCACCAGCGCCAATACCATCCCGGTCCTAAGCAAGAAACTTCTCATCATCAAGTTCATAGTTTTCGTCTACTGAGTCTGTTGGATCGATTCGTCGGACCTGCTGTGCGTGATGCACTAGACGAAATTGAGCTGGGTCAGGTTTCAAGAGCGCGCCACAGCAAGGCACCAAGCAAGCCTTGAATGCTGTCCCTCAAGTCACTTCGGACGCCTGGTGTATCGGCGGATT